>CAKUSI010000025.1 GCA_934678955.1 uncultured Austwickia sp.
GCCCAGATCATCCCCGCCGTCCTCGGCGGCGCTGGCGAGCTGCTGGACCTGGGCCGTTCCCGCCGGTTGGCCACCCCGGGGATCCTGACCGCGCTCGCCGTGCGGGACCAGGGCTGTAGCTACCCGGGTTGTTCGATGCCGCCCGGTTGGAGCGACGCCCACCACCTGCGGCACTGGGCCGACGGCGGAGCCACCGACGTGGGCAACATGACCCTGCTCTGCCGCCAGCACCATACGACCGTGCACCGCCACCACCACCTCGGCGAACTCATCGAAGGCCACGTCGTGTGGCGCCGCCGCGACGGCACCCCCATCGGCAACCACCCCCGCGCCGCCTGAGTCGAGGCCCGCGGTGCGTGCTCCTGTCGAGCCAGTCGGAGCGCGGTCGATGAGCCCGGTCGATGGAGCCGGTTGGAGCCGGTGGCGTCGTAGGCGACTGCCGACGCGCGGGCCCGACCGGTGACTAGGCGATCGTCGAATATCGGTCGAGCGCCAGCTCCTGCCCACGGCCGATCACGGCGATCACGGTCACCGTGTGGGCGCCGGTCGTCGGCAGGTTGATACGTCGCAGAACGCCCTGGTACGAGACGGTCGGAGAGCCGCTGTCGAGCCACGCCCAGTTCCGGCCGTCGACCCGGATCAGGGCCTTCCCACCGGCGGGGTAATAGGTCCCGACCAGGTCCATCGTGCGCGCCCCCGACACCGTCCACCGGGCCGTGGCCCCGTTCCGCGCGGTGACCAGGGCCGTGCGCCCGAAATAGCGCGACTCGCTGACGCCGGTGGCGAAGTACCAGCCTGGTGAAAGGGCTGCCGTCGAAGGGGTGAGATCCGTCAGCTCCGCAACCGGACCCACGATCGGGAATCCCACGTCCACCGAGGCTTCGCCGGACATGCCACGAGTGTCGGTGGCGACGACCGTGATGCGGAAGGCCAGGCCCCACCAGGCGCTGAAGAGCCCCTTCGTTCGCGTCGTGTCCTCGAACCAGATCTTCTCCGGACCGAGCGTTTGGCTCCCGCCCGGCCGCAGCGTGAGAGGCGCGTAGGTGACCGTGTAGGTGACATCTCCTTCATGCGTCTTCATGGACTCTGGCGTGAGACCCCACTCCACGTCGGCCTTCCATCCATCCCGCAACGTGGCTGTCACGGTCGGCTCGGGCGGGACGTAATCCACGATCACCCGGAGATGGAACTCGGTCTCCGCGTCCGGGTCGAACTGGTAGCCCTCCGCGGGCGAGGCCACCACGTGGAGCCGGCCGCCCTGGGCGATCGGCGAGGGCAACGGGATTCCGTACCTGCCTTCTTCGATCCCTACCCCGTTCACCGACCAGAGGACCCCGTCCTGCTTCGGGAGCGTGTACGTGTCGTGGTCCGTCCCTGGCTCGTCCTGGTACGTGGGCGACTGAGGCACCACCAGCGTCGCGGTGCCCCCGGGAAGGCTCGGGATGGCTGACGGGACGGTCGGCGGCGGGTCGACCGGCGCGGCCAGGGCCGTCATAGGGGTGAACCCTGCGGGCGCAAGGGCCGCAGCGCAGGCAGCCAGCGCGGCGATCAACGAGCGCGAGGCCAGCGTGCGCGCGGGCGGGGTTCCGCTGGCGACGGGCCGTGCGGTCCGGCTGACGTGGCGGTGCTGTTCCTGGGGGCTGGACATGGGCACTCCGAGAAGACGTGGCCCGCCAAGGGGGCGGGAGGGGCCAGGATGACCTCTCCAGGATGCCCGAATTCAACTCTGCTGCAGGTGTATTCAGCCAGTGACGACCCGTGCGGTCGCGCTGTGCACCGAAAGCGGTCCTGGAGGGCGCTGGATCGCTTCGCCCTCCTGCATCGCGATCACCTGGTCCGCGAGGTCCAGCAGACCGGGGCCGTGACCCGCGTGGATCACGGTCGCGCCGGCCTCCCGGACGGCCTGCCACGCCGCGCGCGCAGCGGCTTCGTCGAGGGCCGACGTGACCTCGTCCAGGAGCAGGATGCGGGGGCGCCGCAGCAGGGCCCTCGCGAGCGCCAAGCGCTGCCGCTGGCCCCCGGAGAACGTGTCGTTACCCTCGCCGACCGGGGCGTCCAGACCGCCCGAACGCGAGGCTACTTCGACGGCGAGGCCTAGTCGACGAAGCATGCGCCAGCAGTCGTCATCATGGATATTTGGATCCCCGAGAGTGAGATTGTCGCGCACGGAACCGCGGAAGAGTGGGCTGGACTGCTCGACGTAGCCGACGTGGGCCCGGTAGGCGGCCGGATCCAGCCCGGCAATGTCGACGCCGCCGACCGTAATCCGCCCCTCGGTCGGGGAATGCAGCCGCGCCAACAGCGCCAACACCGTGCTCTTCCCCGCTCCGGATGGCCCGGCCAGGACGGCGTGCGATCCGGGAGGAACCTCGAAGGAGACGTCCTTGAGGATCCGAGCGCGACCTATCGGGGGGCCGGTCGGCAGCTCAAGCCCGACGTCCTCGAAGCGGATCACGTCGAACACGGCGTGGGCCGGTACCGACTCGCAAGCCGCGTGATGCACCTCGTCCGCGGGCTGCGCCTCGCCGCTGGCAGCGAAGCTCTCCAGCTCCTCCAGCCGGCCGAGCGCGCCAGCCGCGACCGCGATGGAGGTGAGGAGGGAGCCTACCTGGCCGAGCGGGCCCACGAGCATGACCGCGTACATGAAGAAGGCGACGATCCGGTCGGGGTCCACGCCGCCGCCGACCGAGCGCCAGACCACGACGGCGACCACGAGCGCGGCCGCCAGGTGCGCGGACAGGAGCATGACAGGCCCGACGATGCAGCGCGCGAGCAGGGATCGGTCGGCGGCACACACCAGCGCGCCGTTGACGGACTGGAGCCGGGTCAGCGCAAAGCCCTCGGCGACGTTGGCGCGGATCGTCAGCAGCGCCTCGAAGCAGCGCTGCGCCTCGGCCGAGAAGGCGCCGAGAGCGCCCTGATAGGTGAGGGTGTGCCGCGCCACGGGTCGGGTGGCGAGCGCCGCGACCCCTGCGCACACCGCGAGCAACGGCGCGACCAGGAGGCAGAGCACCGGGTCGGCCAGCCACATCCCGATCCCTGCCCCCACGACGACCGTCACGACGCCCATGACCTGGATCGGGCCCTCCCGCAGGATCGCCCCGAGGTGTTCGGCGTCGTTGGTGCAGCGCGAGACGAGGTCTCCGGGCGGATGCGTGGTCACCCGGGCGAGGGGGATCGCGAGCGCGGTGCGGCACGCACGGTGGCGGGCCCGGGCGACGACCCGGTTGGCGGCGCGACCCAGGAGCAGCGCGACGGCGGCGCCGAGGACCGCGGTCAGGACGGAGAGGCCGACGTACAGGCCGCCCCAGCCGAGCATCCGGGACCAGGCGCCCTCGCGCAGATCCTGGATCGCCCACTGCACGACCCGGGGGCCGAGCAGCCCGCTGCCGGAGGCGAGCAGGGTGCCGACCGCCCCGACGGCGACGGCCCGGCGGTCCTCGCCGAGCACCCGTACGACGCGCCGGATCTGCCCGGGCCGTGCGGCCGGCGTGCTCGGTGCGTCGGCGGCCGGCACCGTGTCGACGCCGGATTCTGTCGAGGAGTCGGTGCGCATCGCCGGTCGTCCTCCTGGGGTGTCGCGGATGGGTGTGCAGGGGAGTCGCCGGCGCGCGTCGTCCCGGCCCGCGACGATGCATCGCGGGCCGGGACGAGCGGCGATACCGCACGTATGGTGCGGCGGCCCGACCCCTCCCCGGTCGCCGGGCCTGGCGTGCCGCGTCAGCGGCCGGTGTCGTCAGCAGATCCAGCTGCCGGTGCTGTAGCACTTGTAGACGGACCACGAGCAGCTGAACGGGAAGCCCGGGTTCCACGGGCTGGCGCTCTTCGCCGACTGGAGATCGAGAATCTTGGCCATGGGGTGTCACCTCCTCTCGCCTGTCTGGAGGGGGGATCGGCCCAGCGGACGCACCCCTCCATGCGTCCGTCGGGGGTTCGTGGGTTCGTGGGGTCAGCGAGCGTGGGTCGAGGGGGCTCAGACCGGTACGCGTGCCTCGTCAGCTTGTCGGGCGAGGTGGCCCGGTGCCGCAGGCGGGGCGATCCGGTCTCCCTCGGGCGGGTCTCCCGCAAGCGCCCGCGCCGTGGCGGAGGCGACCGGCATCCAGTCGAACGGCCGGCCCGAGTCGTAGCAGTGCAGCGCCAGCGCCACGCCCGCCGCGCCGGTGGCCAGGTCGGACGAGAGGCGGATGAGCCCGTCGCCGACGACGCAGCGATGCCCGGCGATGCTCGGCAGGGTGGCCGCCAGGTGATGCGCCTGGAAATCCGCCGCGGACCGTCCGGCAGGTCCCGTCGTGAGCAGCGCCGCCAGGATGCCCGCGCGGCCGTGGGCCAAGCCGTCATAGACGTACATGCGCGACGAGCAGGCGTGCAGGATCCCCTGATGAGAGGCCGCGTCGAGGAGCGGGGCCGCTCCCGAAGATCCGTCGGTGTCCTCGGCGTCTTCGGCAGCGCCCACCTGGCGGCCCCCGAACCGCGCCGCCAGGTGGGCGGCGGCCAGCACGCCTGCCGAACCCCACTCCAGGTAGGGCAGGAGCCGACCGCCCTGCGCGTCGCTCACGAGACACGTGCCGTCGCCCGCGATCTCGCAACCGGCCGCGTCGGCGCGGATCCGGCGCAGCGCGGATGCGACAGGACCCTCGTCGCCGGTATGGAAGGCGACCATGAGATCCAAGAGGGCGACGCCGGATTCGCCGTACGCCAGCCCGGGTTTGCCAGGGCCGGGCGCCGGTTCCTCGGTGGCAAACCGGCGGTAGGCGCCCAGGGCCTGGCGTCGCAGCGCCGGGTCGCCCGCCGCGCAGGCGACTTCCAGCGCGACGAGGATCGTGCCCGCGCGGCCGTCGGACAGGTCGCGCCGGCGCACCCCCTCCACCCGCTCCAGGCAGGCGCTCAGGGTCGCCAGGGCGCGCTCGGAGCGCCCGCACTCGTGCAGGGCGAGCGCCATCCCCGCGAGCCCGCGGTGCAGTCCGATGGGCCCGTCGTGGGCGAGGACCTCGGTCACGGTGGCGAGCCGGTCGACGACCTCGGTCTCGACCGGCCGACCGATGCGGGCCCTCGCGAAGGCCACGCCCGCCAGACCGGTCTCCCAACTGGCCCATGGCAGGCGCCCCCCGAGCACGGGATCGCCCGGGTAGGCGCCGGCGTCGCTGAATCGTCGTGACCAGTCGGTGAAGTCGGCGAGCGCGTCGATGACGCGGGCCAGCGGCTGCGGGACGTCCGGCGGTGGCCCGGCGACGAGTCGGGGGCTCAGGGCGTGCCGCCGCGGGCCGTCGCCCGGGGCGTTCGCGCGCCGGTCCAGCTCCTCGATCTGGGCAGCCGCCTCCTCACCCATGCGTTCGCGCACCAGGTGCAGACAACGCTCCCAGTGCTGTGGGCAGATGACCTCGACCGGCCAGCCGGTCACATACAGGTTCATCGCGATCCGCGCGGCCGCGTACCAGTCCGCCGCCCGCGCGGAGAAGCCGTCGGGCGCGCAATACTCCACCACGCGCATGCCGATCTGCCGCGGCGCGTCGATCGGGGTCGCGTCCTCCAGGTCGAGCAGGCCGACTGCCCCGTCGTCGTCGATCAGCACGTTGCCCGGGTGCAGATCGCCGACGCACCAGCCGCGGGCGTGGACGGACTCGATGATCGCGGTGAGCTGCGTGACCACGCTGGTGGCCGAGCGTCGGTAGGCGGCCAGCCGGGCGGGGTCGTCCGGGCGGT
This sequence comes from uncultured Austwickia sp., assembly GCA_934678955.1. Next base: position 5,701 of record CAKUSI010000025.1, read on the forward strand.
CCAGGTAGTGCAGCGGGTAATGCGCCGCCGCCCACTTCACGAGCGGAGTCCCCTCGAGGTAGTCGAGCACCAGAAAGCGGTGCTCCCAGGCGGTGAAAGCGCCGAGCAGCTGCTGCACGCCGCGGCACCCCCGCAGGTCGGTCAGTACACGCTCCTCGTGGAGTTGCCGGTCCACGGCAGAGCGACCGGTCGCGTCCCAGCCCGCGTGGGGGCGAGACTCCTTCAGGACGTGGCGGGTGCCGTCGGGCAGCGTCGCCAGGTAGACGCCGCCGGCGTTGGAGAAGCCGAGCGAGGCGATCGACTCGTAGCGATCAACCGGGGAGGCGACGTCCTCGCGGTGGCGCTGCCAGGCGTCCGCGAGGCAGGTCGGCAACGTCACGCCGCGCGGCAGCGAGAAGCTGGGTTGGCGGACGTCCTCCGCCAGGCTCAGATCCGCGCCGCGCACCACGGCGGCCACGAGCTCGTCCTGGTGGTTCCGGAACGACAGGGGGTAGATGCCTCCGTAGCGCACGTAGACGGGCGCCGAGCCCACTCGCAGGTCACTGAGGATGTACGGGCCCTGGCGGCCCGCCAGCGCCGACTCGAACGCGCTCAGCAGCTGGGGCAGCTCATGGTCATCGCGAGGGTAGACCGTGATGAACTTCCCGGCGGACGCGCGGTCCGCGTGTTTCGCGTTGGCCATCCAGAGGTCCGTCAACGTGGGCAGGAACTTGAACGCCACGCCGCGCTCCAGGCAGATCTTCGTGACCGCGTCGAGCACGGGGCGCGCGTCGCCGCGGGTGGCGGAGACGTGGATCTTCCATCCCAGCAGGCGGGGGGCCCAGTCGGGAGGGGTCCAGCCCTCCCAGGTGCCGCTGCGGCTGCGGGTCCACCCGGGCGGCGGCTCGCTCCGTTGGAGCTCGTCGGCTTCGGGCGAGGTGTCGTCGGTCGCGAACGACGGCCGCCGGGTCCCCTGCGTGTAACAGGGGGACTGCGCGTCGATGCGCGTCGCGTACTCCCATCCCACCGGCATCCGGCCACCTCCTGCGATCGGCCGACCTCGCGTGGCGTGGTCGGTACTGAGCTGTCGTGGGAAGAGAGAGGGGGCACGGGGCCGCAGATACATGAGAACGGATGCGCAGAGTCCTCTCCTGCCGGCTTGGTCGTTCACGCATAAGGAGGTCGGCGCGCTCGGAGTTCCCTGAGGCAGCGCGTAATCAGGTATCACGTCGGGCCTGTTCCTGTGGCCCCGGACGCGGCATCATCGCCTTATGAAATCCGGGTGCACCCCGAAGCCGGCGCGGCATCGTGTCCCACGAGGTATCACGGCGTCCGCCGCGCCCCTCTGGTCATTGACGCCGTTACCAGTCCCAGTCCCCGGAGGTGATGGATGATGTCGTCCGCCACGCAGGTGAGCGGTGCGCCGGATCGGCCCACCGCTGTCGCGTACTGCCCCGACGAGCTCGTGGTGGCCCTCCCGCACGCCCAGCTCGTGACCCGAATCCTCGCGGAGTGGTCCGCCCGCCCCGACGTCGCGGCGGGAGACGCGAACCCGACCCTGCGCCTCGCCCGGATGACGTTGGACGCGACCGCCGGCGTGCAGCACCTGCAGGGTGACGCCGTCCTGGCGCCCCTGGTCGAGAAGGCCCGGCGCCGGCTGGACGCCGAAGACCGCGCACCCACCGACCTGGACCTCATCAGCGGCTGTCTGCGGGCGTACTGCGCGCAGGAGTACGGGGGGTGGGTCCCCGTCTTCGGCAAGAACCGGACGGTGACCCGGTCGCTCTACGTCATCGACATGCAGGAGGAACACGGCTACGCCACGGCGCCCGAGTGGGTCTTCGGCGACGCGTCCCGGCAGGCCACGATCGGCGCCCGCCCCGAGGGGACGATCGGCGACGCGGACGTGGACGTCATCGACACCGCGGTATGGGCCCACCCCTGGCTGACGGGTGGCGTCACCGCGGGCGGTTCGGCGTTGCTGTCCCGTCCGAAGCCCGGCGACCCCGATCACGCGACCTTCGTGGTCGGCCTCATCCTGCGCCAGGCGCCGGCGGCGACCGTGCGCGTCCGGGACGTGTTCGGCGGGGCGGCGTCAGGGCAGTCCTGGGATCTCGCGTGCGCCATCGCAGAGGTGGCGAGCAAGCAGCCGCGCGTGCTCAACCTCTCCCTCGGCTGCGTGACCGACGACGCCGAGCCGCCGCTGTCGCTGACTGCGGCCCTCGACTGCCTTCCCACCGACACGGTGGTCATCGCCGCGGCCGGCAACGCGGATCCCGCCCTGGTGGCGAGCGGCGCCTGCCCCCGCCCGGACTGGCCCGCGGCCCTCCCGAACGTCGTGGCCGTCGGCGCGCTCGACGGGGACGGGCTCAGGGCCCGATTCAGCGCCGACTCGCCCTGGGTCGACGTGGTCGCCCCCGGCGTCGACGTGCTGAGCACGGCCGTGGCCCCGCTGCGCGACCAGGCGGAATTCGCGCGGTGGAGCGGCACCTCGTTCGCTGCGGCAGCGGTGAGCGGCGCCCTGGCCGCGCGGCTGGACGACGACACCAACCCCCGCGCGGCCTGGAACGAGCTGGTGCGCGACTGTGCGCAGGACGCCTCGGGGCGCCCGGTGATCCCACTCGCGGAGTTTCCGGCGGTGACGTCGTGAGCAGCGGCCCACGGGCTTCGAGCCCGCCGCTGGCCGATCTGGTGGCGGCCGCGCGCGGCGGCGACCAGCTCGCCTGGAACGCGATCGTGGACCGGTATGCGGACCTGGTGTGGGCCGTGTGCCGGCAGTGTCGGCTGAGCACCGCCGACGCCGCGGACGTGTCCCAGACCGTGTGGCTCCGGGTGGTGGAACGGCTCGACGCGCTGCGGGAACCTGACGCGTTCCCAGGATGGCTCGTGACGATCACGCGCCGCGAGGCCTATCGGCTGAGCTCCTCCGCGTGGGTCTCGAAGGTGACCGACTCGGTGGACGCCGCCCCGTGGCTCGCTCCCGAGAGCGCGACGGAGTCCGGACCCGAGGACGCGGTCCTGGTGGCCGAGTGCCGGGCAGTGCTGCGCGAGGCGTTCGCCGCGCTGCCGGAGCACTGCCGGCGACTGATCACGATGCTCTACGGCAGCGACGCCGGAGCCAGCTACGCGGAGATCAGCGAGCGGCTGTCGATGCCGGTCGGCGGCATCGGACCGACTCGGTCGCGGTGCCTGGCGAAGCTGCGCCGCGATCCCGTCTTCTGCCGGTGGGCGGAAGGGCGCGCGAGCACGAAGGAGGTCGCGTCGTGAGCCAGTCCACGCCCGCCTGGGAGAGCGACGAGGGCCTGTTGCTGCTGCTGAGCGACGCCCTGAAGTCGCCGGGTGACCCGAACTCGCCGGACGATGCGCCGGATGCCGTCAAGCGTGCGGCGTACGAGGCCTTCACCTGGCGCACCATCGACGCCGAACTCGCCTCCCTCGCCGAGGACGCTCTGGCGGACGCGAGCGAGGGGCGGGCCGAACCCGCCCTCACCCGCTCCGTTCAGGCCGACGTCACAGCCCTGACGCTGGCCAGTCCCTCGGTGACCTTCGAACTGCAGGTATTGCCCGGGGTAGTCCTCGGGCAGATGATCCCCGCCGGCGCCCACCGCCTGGAGGTGCAGCGGCTCGCCGGTCATACGTATGACGTGCCCGTCGACGAACTCGGGTGCTTCACGCTCGAGCCCGTCCCGGGTGGCCTGTTCCGGCTCCGGTTGGACGGGGACTCGATCGTGACGACGAGCTGGATCACGCTGCCATAGCGACGCACCGCCAGGTCAGAGGCGGTACGTCGCGGCGACGTCAGAGGCGGTACGTCGCGGCCAGGTCGCGCAGCGTCGCTGCCTGGGCGCCGAGTTCGTGCGCGGCCGCGGCGGTGGTGGCCGCGGCGCCCGTGGACTCCCTGGCCATGCCCGCCGCAGAGCTGACGCTGACCGTGATCTGACCCGCGACGCCGGCGACCTCGGCGACGTTGCGGCTCATCTCGTTGGTGGTGGCGGTCTGCTCCTCGACCGCCGAGGCGATGGTCGACTGCGTGTCGTTGATCTGGGCGATGATGGCCGAGATCTCGCTGATCGCCGCCACGGCTGCCTCGGTGTCGACCTGGATCTGCTCCACGCGGTGCGAGATGTCTTCGGTGGCCTTGGCGGTCTCCTGCGCCAGGTCCTTGACCTCGTTCGCCACGACCGCGAAACCCTTGCCCGCCTCGCCCGCCCGGGCCGCCTCGATTGTCGCGTTGAGGGCCAGCAGGTTGGTCTGCTCCGCGATCGAGGTGATGGTCTTGATGACCTCGCCGATTTCGGCGCTCGACGAACCCAGCTTCGCCACCGTCGCGTTCGTCTGGTCCGCGACCTGCACGGCGGAGGCGGCGACACTGGCCGCGTCCTGCGCGTTCTGCGCGATCGCGCGAATCGACGACGTCATTTCCTCCGTGCCGGCCGACACGGTCTGTACCGCGTGGGTGACCTCCTCGGAGCGCGCGGACACCCCCTCGAGGGCGCCCGCCGCGGAGTCGGCCGTGCGGTTGACCTCGTCGGAGACGCGCGACAGGTCACCGGACGCGTCGTTGAGGTGGGCGGCCGAGTCGCGGACGCCCACGATCAGTGCGTTGATGCGACCGATCGCGGTCTTCGCGGACGCGGCGATCCGGCCCAGCTCGTCGCCCTGCGCCACCTGCGGTTCCCGGGTGAGGTCGCCGTTGGCCACCGCCGCCAGCGAAGCGTCGACCTCGCCGAGGTCGCGCCGGAAACCGCGGACGATCGAGAAGGTCACGAGCGCGGCGGCCAGCGTCGTGATGATGAGAATGACGACCTGCGCGTTGCGGGCAGCCTGGGCGTCCCCGTGAGCCATGGCATTGATGCCTGCGACGCGCGCGTTGATGGCGCCGTTGAGCGCAGCGGCGGCCGTGGCGGCCGTGCCGGCCGATTCCGCCGCATCCTTGGCGAGCAGCGCATCGCCCGCCGCTCGACCTTCCGAGCCCGCGGCGTAGGACTGCACAGCGCGCGCATCGACGTCGAGGAAGGTCGTCCACGCCGCAGACAGTTGCTCGAACTGGGCCTTCTCCGCGTCGGTGAGGACCGCGACCGGCATCTTCTGGAGGTTGGCCTGGAGCGACTCGACGGCCTTGAGGTAGGCGGCGCGTTCCGGCGCGGAGGCGTCGAGCGCCCTCGCGGCGCCGTCGCGGTGCACCGCCCACGCGTAGCTCCGCTGCGCGCCCGCGACCTCAGCCCCGTTCCGCTGAAGACCCGAGGACACGATGGCCCCCTGCCGGATCGTGTTGATGTCGTCGAGCCGAGAGTCGTACTGGGCCTGCGATGCCACCGAGATCATGCCGATGAGCAGCGCGCCGACGACGCCGATGGCGCCCACGACGACGATCTTGGTCACGATGCTGAGGCGCTTGAACCGGGGCGCTGAGGCGGTGCCGTGGGGCAGTTTCACAGCGGGATGGTCCTTCCATAAGCGGTGGGGCGGGACGTCGCCCAGTACTGATCGGCGGTATTCGACGGGCCATCAGTCCTTTTCCGAAGCGTTGGCGGTGCGCCGTGGACCAGGGCCCCGGACCGAGCGTCCGAGAGGTCATCGGGTCGCGCGGTGTTTCTGGCGTTCACTGTCCTGGCGTGTGGGCCTACGGTGGTGGCATGACGGCGCCCGACGCGCGGGGCCTGGCCCGCCAGGCGGTCGAGACCGTGCCGGCCGACCCGGCGCGCGGCCGGACGCTCGCCCGCCAGGCGCTCGCCGAGGCCCGACGGTGCGGCGACCCCGTGGCGCAGAGCCTTGCCGAGCGGGCCTGCGGCGTGGCCGACGTGCACTTCGGGCGCCTGGCCGGCGCGACCGCCAGGCTGCGGCGGGCCGTTTCTCTCGCCGAGGGCGTCGACGCGGGCGTGGCCGCGGATGCGCGCATCTCGTTGGCGTTCGCGCTGACGCGGCAGGGCGATCTGCGGGGGGCGGTGGAAGAGATCAGCGGCGCCCTCGGCGACCTGACGGGCGAACAACGGGCGGCGGGGCTCGCCCAGCGGGCCGCGATCCAGCAGCACCTGGGTCATCTCGACGCGGCTGCGGCCGACTACGCGCAGGCCCTTCCCGTGCTCCGCGCGGCCGCCGACCGGGTGCGGGTGCAGCGGATCCTCTCCAACAGGGGGGTGCTGCACGCGTTCCGGCACGAGTACGACCAGGCGGCGCGGGACCTCGCGGAGGCGCTCGCGCTCTGCCGCGAACTCGGCCTGACGCTCGGCCAGGCATACGTCCACGAAAACCTGGTGCTCGTCCACCGGCGTCTCGGCGACGTGGAGGCGGCGCTGAAGCACCTGGGCCGAGCCGATCGGCTCTATCGCGACCTGGGAATGCCGACGGGGACGCTGCGGATGGAACGCAGCGAGCTGTTGTCGTCGATCGGCCACTGGGCCGAGGCACGCGAGGCGGCGGAAGCGGCCGTGGTGGAGTTCCGCCGGGCCCGGCGTCGGATCAGCGTGCCCGAGGCGCGGCTCCTCGTGGCCCATACTGCATTGCGCTCCGGGGCTCCGCAGCTTGCGTTGCGGGAGGCCCGCTGCGCGCGCCGCCAGCTTGCGGCCCAGGAGCGGACGCGCTTCGTGGCGCTCGCCGACTGCTTGATCCTGCGCGCCGAACACGCCCATCCCGCCCGCCGCGACCCCGACGCTCGGGAGTTGTCCCGCGCGGCGCGTGCGGCCGACGGCGCCGGGTGGCCGGACGCCGCGGCGGAGCTACGGCTCCTCATCGGCCGCAGCGCGCTCGCCGCAGGCCCGCGGGCGGGCGACGTGGCGGACCGGGAGCTTCGCCTCGTGGCTGCCCACCGGCACCAGGGGCCGTCGCTGGTGCGGGTGCGGGCTTGGTATGCGGCCGCGCTGCTCCATGCGCTGCGAAACGACGACGCAGCGGCCGCCCGCGCGGCGGCGTCGGGCCTGGCCGTGCTCGAGGAGTTCCGGACCACGATCCACGCCACCGACCTGCGGGCGGGTCTCTCGGCGGTGGGCGTGGACCTCGCGGCGATCGGGGTGGACTACGCCGTCAAGCGACATTCGCCCCGGCTCCTGTTCGCCTGGGCCGAGCGCAGCCGGGCCCGCCAGCTGCTCCAGCCGCCCGCCTCGGCCCGACCGAACTCGATCCTCGGGCAGCGACTCTCCCAACTGCGGGCGCTGACGGCGGAGGTGGATCAGCGTCGGGCGGCCGGGGAAGACGTCACGCATCTGGTGAAGGCCCAGGTCGCGGCCGAGCACGAGCTGCGCGACCTGGGCCGCTCCGGCCATGCCGGCCCTGGCGAGACCGGTGAGCCGTGGACCTGGCCCCGCTTGTTCGGTGCGCTTCGTGGGGACGCCCTGGTGCAGTTCGTCGAGGCGCGCGGCACGCTGTATGCCCTCACGGTGGTGGACGGGCGGGTGCGGCGTCGCGAGGTCGGCACCTCGGCCGCGGTGGGGCGGCTGGCGCGGTGGTTCCCGTTCGGGCTGCGCCGGCTCGCCGGGGCGACCGGGCGAACCCCGGGCAGCGACGCGGCCGCGCAGCTGGTGCGTCGCCAGGCGGCGCAGGTCGAGGAGCTCGTGCTGGCGCCCCTGGGGCACCTGCTCGGGGACCGCCGCCTCGTGATCGTGCCGACCGGGCCGCTGCACTCCCTCCCGTGGTCGCTGCTGCCCTCCCTGCGCGGCCGCCCGGTGACGGTGGCTCCCTCCAGCGCCTTGTGGCTGCGCACGGTCGAGCGCAGCGAGGGCACTGGTAAGGGCGAGGGTTCTGGGAAAAGCGAGGCATCCGGGCAGACTGAGCGTCTCGGAGGCGTGGTGGTCGTCGCAGGCCCGGGCCTCGCCGGGGCGGTGGCCGAAGCCGACGCCGTGGCGGCCATCCATGGTTCCCGTCGCCCCCTCACCGGTGAGCGGGCCGGGCACCGCGAGGTCATCGCGGCGCTGGCGGACGCGCGGCTGGCCCACCTCGCGGCCCACGGCCGGGTCCGGCGGGACAACCCGCTGCTGTCCCACATCACGTTGGCCGACGGGCCGGTGAGCGTCTACGACCTGGAGCTGGCCGACCGCCTCCCCGACACCGTGGTCCTGGCCGCCTGCGACGTGGGGGACAGCGTGGTGCTGGCCGGCGACGAGCTGCTGGGGCTGGCGGCGGGTTTTCTGACGCGGGGCAGCCGCCACGTCGTCGCGTCGGTCGTGCCCGTGCCCGATGCCGCGACCCAGCCGCTGATGGTCGCGCTGCACCAGCGGCTGGCGGACGGCGCGCCCGTGGCCGAGGCTCTCGCGGACGCCCAGCTGCGGCTCGGGGACGACCACCCGGCCGCCCTGGCCGCCGCCGCTGGATTCTGTTGCTTCGGTGCGGGGCTCACGAGCGGGTCGCCCAGTGACGGGCGAGCCCGGACCGTGAACTCGGCGCCCGCGCCGATGTCCGTCGCGGAGCCGATCGGTTAGCTCACCAGCCGATCGCCGTCGACCCATACGCCCGCGATATCCGCCGGAGTGCCCAGGGCGAAGACCGTGGCCAGCGCATCGCTGGGGTCGAGCGCGTGGCGCAGCCCGACGTCCATCGGGTCCCCGCGCCGGGGCCGCAGCCAGACGGCGTCGAAGCGCATCCCCTCCGACAGGTGCCCTACCTCGTCCTCCTGGCCGAGGGCGCGGGCGCCGGCAGCGGTGGCGAGGTAGAGCAGGTGCGCGGGCGTCAGCGGCACGCCGTCGGGGTGCAGTCGCTGCACGAAGTACGCCTGCAAGCCCTCCTTGAGCAGGCAGAACCCGGTCCCGGCACCCACATCGCTGCCCAGCGCCAGCGCCACGCCGGCGTCCAGGTGGCGACGCATCGGGAACAGGCCGGAGCCCAGGGCGCTGTTGCTCGTCGGGCAGTGCGCGACCGCGGTGCCGCGGTCGGCCAGCTGCGCCAGCTCCTCGTCGGTGGGGTGCACGTTGTGGGCCAGCACGCTGCTGCCTCGGAGGAGCCCCGGTCGGTCGTAGGTGTGCGTATAACCGGGCAGTCCCGACAGGGATCGCACCTCCTCGATCTCGACGGGGTTCTCGTTCACGTGCGAGGTGAACAGCGCCCCGGTGACCTCCGACTGCGTCTGCGCGCAGGAGGCCAGCAGGTCCGGCGTGGCGGACAGTGCGAACCGCGGCGTCACCGCGTACCGCAACCTCCCGCGGCCGTGCCACCGGTGCGCCAGCGCCACCGACTCCTCGTGCGCCCTCTCCGGGGTGGTCAGCAAGTCCGGCCGGAGGATCCGGTCCGCCACGACCAGGCCGGTCGCGATCCGCAACCCGCTGGCGGCCGCCTCCTCACAGAAGGCGTCCACCGCGCTCGCGAAGTGGGACCCGAACACCAGTGCGCTCGTCGTACCCGCTCCGATGAGCCCGGTCAGGAACTCACCGGCCACCTCACGGGCGACCGACGTGTCACCCATACGAGCTTCCTCCGGCAGGGCGCAGCGATCGAGCCACTCCAACAGCGGCATGCCGAGGCCGCCGATCACCCGCACCTGGGGGAAGTGCACATGCGTGTCCACGAAGCCCGGCAGGAGCAGGCCCTCGCTCAGGTCGACCACCGCCGCTTCGGGATGGCGGGCCCGCAGATCCGCATACGGTCCGCGCGCCACGATCACGCCGTCGCGGACCAGAAGCCCCGCGTCCTGCGCGGCGCGGAGCGCGCCGCCGGCGAAGGGGTTGGCCGGCGTGTCCAGCACGACGGCCCGATACAGGGTCGCCTCGCCCGAGAGGGTCGCTTCGCCCGTGCCACGGGCAGAATCCATCCGCGGTCGGCCCGCTGCGCGCCGACCGCCGTCGTCGGCGCCCATGTCAGATCTTCACGGGGAGGCCGACGGCGCGCTCGGATTCCGGCCGCGGTGGTCGCCCGTGCGGCTGCACGGGCGTCGTGGTGGCGTCTTCTTCCAGGTGCGTGGCGCTCGCACCCGCGCCCTGGGTGCTCCGCATCTCTTCGACGGCCCAGAAGACCGCCTCCGGGGTCGCGGGGGAGGCCAGGTCGACGCTCACCCCGGCCGGACCGAACGCGGCGACGGCCTGGCGCAGGGCTTCCCGTACTGAGAACGCGAGCATCAGCGGAGGTTCCCCGACCGCCTTGCTGCCGTAGACCGCCCCCTCCTCCCGGGCGCGCGGCAGCAGCGCGACGTGGAACTCCTGCGGCATCTCCGAGAAGCTCGGCAGCTTGTATGTGCTCGCGGCCTGGGTGAGGAATCGGCCCCGGCCCTTCCCGGGAGAGGTGTCCCAGCGGAGGTCCTCCAGCGTCAGCCAGCCGGCACCCTGGACGAACCCGCCCTCCACCTGCCCGATGTCGAGCTGCGGGGACAGGCTGTCCCCCACGTCGTGCAGGATGTCGACCCGGCGGGTGGTGTAGGCCCCGGTGAATCCGTCCACTTCGACCTCCGTCGCGGCGACGCCGTAGGCGAAGTACTTGAACGGGCGGCCCTGCATGCTGGCGGAGTCCCAGTGCAGGCCCTCCGTCCGGTAGAAGCCGGCCGCCCACAGTTGGACGCGACGGAAGTACGCGACCCGGACCAGTTCCTCCCAGGTCAGGCTGGCCGCGCTGCCCAGCCCGGTCACCCGGCCGTCGCGGAACACCACGTCGTGCGGGTGGACCCGCAGCTCTCCCGCGGCGATCTCGGCGAGGCGGGCGGTGATCTGCTCGCACGCGTTCTTCACCGCGCCGCCGTTGAGGTCGGCACCGGAGCTCGCGGCCGTCGCCGAGGTGTTGGGCACCTTGTCCGTGCGCGTCGGCGCGAGGCGCACCCGCTCCAGCGGCAGCCCGAGCGCCGTGGCGGCCACCTGCACCATCTTGGTGTGCAGGCCCTGGCCCATCTCGGTGCCGCCGTGGTTGATCAACACCGAGCCGTCCTTGTAGACGTGCACGAGGGCCCCGGCCTGGTTGAAGGCCGTGAGGTTGAACGAGATCCCGAACTTCACGGGTGTCATGGCAATGGCCCGCTTGCGCATGGGGTTCGTCTCGTTGAAGCGGGCCACCTCGGCCAGCCTGGCGTCGATCGAGGCAGAGTCCTTCACGCCGTCCCAGCACCGGGCCAGGCGGTCGGCCTGGGCCACGGGCATCCCGTACGGAGTGGGCTGCCCCTCGGTGTAGAAGTTGCGTCGCCGCAGCTCCATGGGGTCGATCCCCAGCATCGGGGCGCACCGGCCGAGGATGTCCTCGATCACGATCATCCCCTGGGGGCCGCCGAACCCGCGGAACGCGGTGTTGGAGGCCTTGTGGGTGCGGGCGATGCGCCCGTTCACGCGGACGTGGGGGATCCAGTACGCGTTTTCGATATGGCACAGCGCGCGCGCGAGTACGGGTTCGGACAGGTCGAGGCTCCAGCCACCGTCGGAGGTGAGCGTCGCGTCGAGGGCCTGCAGGCGACCTTCGTCGTCGAAGCCGACCCGCCACCGCGCGTGGAAGCCGTGCCGCTTGCCGGACATCGTCATGTCCTGGGTCCGGTTCAGCCGCAACCGGACCGGTCGGCCGGTCAGGCGCGCGCCGAGGGCCGCGATCGCGGCATACCCGTGCGGTTGCATCTCCTTGCCGCCGAACGCCCCGCCCATCCGCAGGCATTGGACGGTGATCTCGTGGCTGGGCACACCGAGGACGTGGGCGACGATCTCCTGCGTCTCGCTCGGATGCTGCGTGCTGCACTGGATGAACGTCTGCCCGCCCTCGTCGACCTGCGCCAGCGAGCAGTGCGTCTCCAGATAGAAGTGCTCCTGCCCCGAGAAGGTGAACTCGCCCCCGAAGACATGCGTGGACTGCGCGATGCCACCCTCGACGTCGCCGCGTTCCACGGTCGGCTGGCCGCCCTGGAACGAGTCGGCCTCGATCGCCTCGGCGACCGTGATCAGGGCCTTGAGCGGCTCGATGTCGACCTGCACGGCCTGGGCGCCGAGCCGCGCGGACTCGAGATCCTCGGCGAGGATCCACGCGACCGGGTGGCCGTAGTGCATGACCTCGCTCGGGAAGAGCGGCTCGTCGTGCTTGACCCCGGCGTCATTGACGCCCGGCACGTCGGCCGCGGTCAGCACCCGGACCACGCCGGGGACGTCCAGCGCCGGCGCCACGTCGAGCCGCGTCACCCGGCCGTGCGCCACGGCGGTCTGGACCGGGTAGGCGTGCAGCACGCCGGGCGTCCGCAGCACCAGGTCGTCGGTGAAGAGGGCCTCGCCCGTGACGTGCAGGGCGGCCGACTCGTGCGGCAGGGCCCGCCCGACCGCGGCACCCTCTGGCCGCTCGGACAGGGAACTCATGCGGACACCTCCAGTGCTGTCGGTGCGGGCTCGGGATGCTCGGAATAGAAGGACCGTAGGCAGGCGCCGAGCATGGCGGACCGGTAGGCGGCGCTCGCCCGGTGGTCGTCGATCGGTGTCCCCTCGCCGCACAGGATCGAGGCGGCGTTGTCGACGGTCGCTTCGGACCACTCGCGCCCGACCAGCGCCTCCTCGGTGGCCAGGGCCCGGATCGGGGTGGCAGCCACCCCGCCCAGCCCGATCCGCGCGGTGCGGACCACCCCGTCCACCACGTGGAGGCCGAACCCGACGGCGACCGAGGAGATGTCGTCGAAGCGGCGCTTGGCGATCTTGCGGAACCCGGTCAGCGTCGGCAGCGGGCGGGGGATACGGATCGTACGGATGAGCTCGCCCGGCCGCAGCGCGGTCTGCCGATAGCCGGTGAAGTAGTCCTCCAGCGGGACGTCCCGCTCGCCGTCCGGGCCGGCGAGGACGAGGCTCGCGCGAAGCGCCAGCAGGACCGGCGGGCTGTCGCCGATGGGGGAGGCGGTGCCGATGTTGCCGCCGAGCGTCGCGCTGTTGCGAATGAGGCGCGAGGCGAACAGCTCGAAGAGCTCGTCCAGCACGGGCACGCTCCCGGCCAGCCCGCGCTCGACCTCGGTCAGCGTCAAGGCGGCCCCGAGCTCGAAGGCGTCGTCGGTGAACCTGAACTCCCGCAGCTGCGGTATCCGGTCGATCCCGACCACCAGGGGGCTGCGCAGGCCGCGCAGGTTGACCTCCACACCGCGGTCGGTGGACCCCGCGACGATCGCGGCGTCGGGTCGCTGCGCGAGCAGCTCGAGCGCGTCGGCCAGCGACGCGGGCCGGACGAAGACCCCCTGCGGGCCGGTGACCTGCGCGGTCTCGACCGGCGGCGCCTGACGTGCGAGGCGACGCGCGAGCGGGTCGTCCTCCTCGGGTGTGCCCAGGGCGTAGGCCGCGTCCCTGATGGGGCGGTACCCGGTGCACCGGCACAGGTTGCCCGAGAGGGCGTGCAGGTCGAACCCGTTGGGCCCCACCTCCCCGGAGTGGCCCCCGTCCGCAGACCCACCGGCAGGCCCCCCGTCGGGAGGCGCGTCGGCGACGCGATCGGCGCGGTAGTATTCCGCCGCCATCGACACGACGAATCCCGGCGTGCAGTAGCCGCATTGGGAGCCGCCGCCGACGGCCATCTCTCGCTGGGCGGGATGGAGGTCGGTGGAGGTGCCCAGGCCTTCGGCGGTCACGATCTCCTGCCCCGCGAGGGAGGCGGCGGGCACCAAGCAGGAGTTGACCGCGGTCCATACGCTGAGCGATCTGTCCGGGCCGTCCTCATCCAGCCCGGCGTCGGCGCGAGGGCGCGTGGGAGAGACGGTGGGCTTGAGCACGAGGATCGCGCAGGCTCCGCACTCTCCCTCCGCGCAGCCCTCTTTGGCCCCCGTCAGCCCTCGGGAGCGAATCCAATCCAGGGCGCTGGTGTCCGGAGCCACGCCCTCCAAGCCATGCACTCGCCCATTCAGGGTGAGTTCGGGTGCTGACGCCACATCCAACTCCTGTCGTCCCCGGGCGGCCACGACGGCCCCGATGAACTGCGGAGCATGGTTGGGGCGCTGGGTCGGGACCGCAGGTTATCCATGCGAACAACGGTCGTGCGCTGACCTGCAGACTAATGTCGCCAATTCCGGTCGACAATGCGAGAGCAAGTTGTTTCCGTGGACAACTTGGCATTCACCCAGGTCGCTCGAGAAGTGATGTGGATCTCCTTGACGAACGAGTGATGCTCTTCGTACCTTCGGCGTTGTCCTTCCGAGCTGTGTTCACGCTCGGATGGTCCGCCGGATGCGACCGCGAGGGGTCGAGGCGCATCCTTCTTCGCCGGCAACCCCGCACGCCGCGGGCGCCTCCTGTGCAGGAGACTCCCCCGCCCCGCGCAGAGCCCGGCTTCCTTCCCACATATCCGCGAGACGGACGGTCACACCGCGACGCCTCGCTTCGGCCCCGTCGCATCTCGGGGCCCGTCCCCGAAGGGTGAAACCCATGACTGCGTCTCTCGACGCCGCAGCACGGCCTCGTCCGGTCCATCCGGTCGACGAGGTGCTGCCCGCCCCGAAACTGGCGATCTACGGCCTGCAGCACGTGCTCGCGTTCTACGCCGGCGCGGTGGTCGTGCCGATCCTGCTCGCCAACGCCATCGGCCTGTCCACGACCGAGCTTATCCACCTGATCAACGCGGACCTGTTCACCTGCGGGATCGCCTCGATCATCCAGTCGGTGGGGTTCTGGAAGGTGGGCGTGAAGCTGCCCCTCCTGCAAGGGGTCACGTTCACCGCCGTCTCCCCGATGATTGCGATCGGGCTGGCCGCCGGGGGCGGCACGGAGGGTCTCCTCACGATCTACGGGGCGGTCATCGTCGCCGGCCTGGTCGCGTTCTTCCTGGCGCCATACTTCTGCAAGCTCATCCGGTTCTTCCCGCCGGTCGTGACCGGATCGGTGATCACGATCATCGGCCTGGCGCTGCTGCCGGTGGCCGCGACCGACGCGGCCGGGGGCGCCGCCGCGTTGGAGCCGGGGAGCGCGCGGAACATGGCGTACGCCCTGGGAACGCTCGCCCTGATCGTCGCCATCCAGCGGTTCTTCAAGGGCTTCCTCGCGACGGTGGCGGTCCTCGTGGGCCTGGTCACGGGCACGCTGGTCGCCTGGCTGCTGGGCGACGCCCACTTCGACGCGGTCGGGGACTCCTCGTGGGTCGGCCTGACCACGCCGTTCCACTTCGGCTGGCCGGTCTTCTCGGCGGCCGCCATCGTCTCGATGATCGTCGTCATGCTGATCACCGCGGTCGAGACCACCGGTGACGTCTTCGCCACCGGGGAGATCGTGGGCAAGCGCGTCGGCGCCCAGGACGTCGAGCGGGCGCTGCGGGCCGACGGCCTCGCCACGACCATCGGCGGCGTGTTCAACTCGTTCCCCTACACCTGCTTCGCCGAGAACGTCGGCCTGGTCCGCCTGACCCGGGTGAAGAGCCGGTGGGTCGTCGCGTCCGCCGGCGCGATCATGATCGTCATCGGCCTGATCCCCAAGGCGGGCGCGGTCGTCGCGGGCATCCCGCACCCGGTGCTCGGTGGCGCGGCGCTGGCCATGTTCGCCACCGTGGCCGTGGTCGGCATCCAGACTCTCAGCCGCGTGGACTTCCACGACCACCGCAACATCGTGATCGTCGGCACGAGCCTCGGCCTGGCCATGTATGTCACGGCCCAGCCCGGCGTCGCCCAGGCCGTGCCCCAGTGGGCGCAGATCATCTTCGGTTCCGGCATCACGCTCGGTTCGCTCGCGGCGATCCTGCTCAATGTCCTCTTCCACCACGTCGGGGACCAGCAGGGGCCGGCGCTCGCCGGCACCCCCGGCGACGCCATCACGCTCGACCAGGTCAACGAGATGAGCAAGGCGGACTTCGGCGAGACGTTCGGGGAATTGTTCCAGGGCCCCTCGTGGGTGGTCGACCGCGCCTACGACGCGCGGCCGTTCGCGAGCACCACGGATCTGCGGCGCTCCTTCGCCCAGGCGATGTTCGCCTCGACGCCGGAAGAGCAGTCCGAGCTCATCGCGGCCTATCCCGCCCTGGGCTCGCCGGCCCTGACCGGGCCGGAAGGGCGCGAGACCGGCTGGGTGGCCCAGGACGTCGGCCTGCTGCGGCTCACCGACCTGCCCGAGGAGGACCGGAATCGCCTGGAAGAGGTCACCCGCGCCTACCGGGAGCGGTACGGGATCCCGCTGGTCGTGGCCGTCCGGGAGCGCGACACCGTGGACGACGTGGTCGAGTCCGGGTGGGAGCGGATGGGCAACTCACCGGAGCAGGAGCACGCCGCGGCGCTCATCGAGATCGCGAAGATCGCCGGACACCGGTTCGACACGCTGGTCGCCGAGGCCAACCCCATCTCGAGCGCGCGGTCCCGCTTCATGGAGGGAGCCTCCTGACCCGAGTCTTTCTCGGCCCCTTGCTCCGACGGCCGCCCGCCTTCCTGCGCTGCAGGGAGGCGGGCGCCCTGCTGGTCAGGCGGCGTGGGTCAGAGGGCGCCGGTCAGGCGGCGCCGGTCAGGCGGCGTGGGTCAGATGGCGCCGGTCAGGGACGGGGCGCGCTCGTCGGTGCCGGAGGCCTGCGGCAGGCGTACGAGCGTCTTCTCCGCGCACTTGCCGAAGAGGTGGTAGCCGGAGCCGCCCTCGCTGATCAGGTCAAGACACCGGTCGGGGTCGGTGACGACGACGCCGCCCACCATCGTGACCCCGCGCCGGAAGAGGGGATCGGGCAGCATGCTCACGGTGGGGCCCGCGAGGGACACCTGCGCCCCGGGCTTCACATACCGGAGCAGTTCCGGAAGCGTGTCGTTGATGAGCGTGACCCCGGTGATGATCACGACGTCCGCCTCGGGGAGGAACTCGGCGTAGCGGTCCGCGGTCGCGAAGTGCTCCAGCTCCGACCCCTTGAGGGTGCGCGAGTCGAGCTCCAGGACGGTGTAATCGACTCCCAACCGGGCGAATCGCTTGAGGGCCGGCACCAGCGCCCCGATGACGACGGCCTTGTCGCCGGGCCGGATC
This sequence comes from uncultured Austwickia sp., assembly GCA_934678955.1. The sequence continues at coordinate 22,494 of CAKUSI010000025.1, forward strand.
GGCACCTCGTCGAACGCGTCGCCGCCGACCTCGAATCCCGGCGCCAGCCCGAGCTGCGTCAGGCGCAGGCTGAGGGCGTTGAGCGTCGCGATGCCGAGGGTCTTCTTGAGCAGGTTGTCGCTGGAGACGTCGTCGAGGTATGCGGAGGCCGACCGGCCGCCGAGGCGGCCCGACATCGGCATGGCCTGCCCGGAACTCGGGCAGCAGACCGCGTCGGGGATCTCCTTGACCGGCGTGAAGCACAGCCCTGCCTCGCCGGTGGACAGCTTGACGCCGCTGAAGAACAGACCGAGGCTGGCGCGCTCGACGCTGATCGCCTCCAGGTCGTCTCCGAGGAGCTCCCGGACGGTCTGGACGGATTCGTCGAGGATGATGTTCGACATGCGGGCCCCTTCAGCGATCGGCTATCCATTAGTCGTTTAGTGGGCGACTAATGGAAAGTCTACGCCTCGCTCCGTGCAGGCGTCCAGGGCC
>CAKUSI010000026.1 GCA_934678955.1 uncultured Austwickia sp.
GGTCCGGTGGGTGTCAGGAGAGTCCGCTCGCGTGTGGTGGCCTGTCAGTGGGGGGAGTTCACCCGGTGCATCGAGAGTCCACCCGGCGTCCCGAGAGGCCAGTAGAGGGCGGGAACGTACGGGTCCGTGCCGCGGCAACGCGTCCCGGCACATCGGCGGGCCCGCCCGGAGCCCCGAGCAGGCTCAGGGCCGGGCCTCACGATGAAAGCGCGCAGGTTCAGAAGACCGTGACCAGCTCCCGCAGGGCGGCGGCGAGGCGTCGTGACTCCTCCGGGGTGTTGTAGAGCGCCGGCGTGACCCGGACGACCTCCCCGGCGGCGACCCCACCGCGGCGCACGGTGAAGATGTTGTGCTTCTCCAGCAGCCACTTCGTGATCGCGGTCGAATCCTCCTTGCTCGTGCGGCCCTGCAAACGGAACGCGGTGAGCGCCCCATACATCCGCTCGTCGTCCGGCGTGAGGATCTGCAGCCGGGGGATGTCCCGGCTCGGCGTCACCCACGCATCGCGCAGGTAGCGCAGCCGCGCCTGCTTGTTCTCGATCCCGACCGCCTCGTGGAAGGACAGCGCGGTGGAGATCGTCAGGGTGTTGGCGGTGTTGGCCGTGCCCGTGTGGATGCGGGAGCGGATGTCGTCGGCGTCGAAGTCCTCGTCGGCCAGGTCGCGGTCGATGTCCGTGAGGCGGTCCTTGGCGATATACATCCAGCCGACCCCGAGCGGGCACCCCATCCACTTGTGGAAGTTGAACCCGACGAACGGAGCCTCCAGATCCCGCACGGCGAAGTCGAGCTGGCCCCACGAGTGGGCCGCGTCGACGATCACGTCGACCCCGCGCTGGGCCGCCATCCGCGCGACCTCGGCCACGGGGATCACGAGGCCGGTCCGGTGCGACACGTGGGTGAGGAGCAGCAGTTTGGCCCGCGGGTGGTCGGCGAGGAACGTCTCGTAGTAGCCGAGCACGTTGTCGTACGTGGCCGGCTCGGGGATGGCACCCTTCACCACCGTGCAGCCGCGGCGCTCCGCCAGCCACTCGATGGCGTACTGCATCGAGTCGTAGTCGAGGTCCACATACAGGGCCTCGTCGCCCGGCCCGAGTTTGTTGTAGCCGGCGATCAGCTTCTGCAGCGCCTCCGTCGCCCCTCGGGTGAGCGCGACCTCGGAGACGTCGCACCCGGCGATCTGGGCGGTGCGCTGCCGCTGCCGCTCCCAGTCCGCGTCCATCTCTGTGCGCATGTAGTACGAGCTCCGCCGGGCGATCTCGTCGCCGCGGGCGCGGAACTCGGCCAGGACGACGTCGGGGACGACGCCGAAGTAGCCGTTCTCGAGGTTGATGACCTCGCGGCTGACGTCGTACGAGCGGGCGACGCGGGCCCAGTACGCCTCGTCGCGCGCGAGCGCCGCGGGCGCGGTCTTCGGGGCCCGGGGCAGAGGACGCGGTTTCGAGGCGGCCTGCGCGTGGGCACCGGGAGTCGTGCCGGAGGAGGAGGTCAGGGCGTGCGCGGGGAGGCCGAAGGCGAGCGCGCCGACGGCGCCTCCGCCCATCCCGGCGAGGACGCCGCGGCGAGAGACAGGCGTGGACATGGGGTTCTCCTGGGGGACAGGGGGAGTGGTACGCCTACTCGTACGCCGTGCCGGCGCTGCTCGGGCGTCGCGCGCCTGACGGGTCGGTGACATCGTGGCGAACGCGCTGCCGCGATCTCCCGATCAACCGGAGGGGCCACGCCGGTCGAGCGCGGCGATCTGGTCTTTCAGCTCGGCGACAGCCGCCGCGAGATCGGCGCGGCTCACGTTCTGCTCGGTGGGTTCGAGATTCACGGTGACGCCGCCGACGGGGCTGATCGTGGCCGACGCCACCTCGCGGATGTCGTCCGCGCCCTGGTGGCGCAGCGCGAAGTCCAGCTCCTGGTGGCTGACCCCGAGGCGTCGCATGGCGTCCTCGTCGATCCGCCCGTGCTCCACCAGCGGTGTCGGCATCCCCTCGACGATCCAGCGCGCCCGGCGGCTGCCCAGCGTCAACCGGTCGAGGCCGGCGTTGAACGCCACGAGGACGACCGCCCCGAGTAGGCCGCCGGTCAGGGAGTTGTCGTCGCCGATGATCGCGTTCTGCACGACGTTGGACAGCAGCAGGACGACGACCAGGTCGAGGCTGTTCATCTGGGTCATCAGTCGCTTGCCGGCCACGCGGATGATGACCGCGATGCCCAGGTAGACGGCCACCGTGCGCAGCACCTTCTCCCCGGGCGGGATGCCCATGGAGATCAGGTCGGACCAGATGGGCGAGCTGTCGGCGGTGGGGAGGTGTGCCAGCAGGGGACTCACGAGAGCGAAGGTCATGCCCGACACGTTCGGCCCGCCCGTCGGCGCCGTCAACCGAATGACGGAACCGTGCAAATTTAAAATCTCGTGTTAAATTTGCACCGTGATCGTCCGATGGGCCGAGAGCCAGCTCCGCGAGCGTCTGGCGGACTACTCGGCGGTGGCGTTGTTGGGGCCCCGCCAGGTCGGCAAGACCACGCTGGCACGAACGGTCGCCGAGTCGTGGCCGCAGTCCGTGTATCTCGACTTGGAGCGGCCTGCGGACCTCCGCCGGTTATCGGACGCGGACGCATACCTGCGCGCCCAATCGGGGCACCTGGTGGTCATCGACGAGGTCCACCGCGCGCCGGGGTTGTTCGAGGTGCTCCGCGGGGTGATCGACGACAACCGTCGATTCGGCCATAAGACGGGGCAGTTCCTGTTGCTTGGATCCGCGTCCCTCGACCTCACTACCCTCAGCGCCGAGAGCCTCGCCGGCAGGCTCAGCTACCTCGACCTCGCCGGAATCAACGTGGACGAGGCCGCTCACGCCGGCTATGAGGAAGCCGACGTGTGGCTGCGGGGCGGCTTCCCCGACAGTCTGACGGCGCGCTCGGATGCCGTGTCTCTGCGGTGGCGCCTGGACCTGATCCGCAGCTATCTCGAGCGGGACATACCGATGTTTGCCCCCCGGCTTCCGGCGCACACGCTTCGCCGGCTGTGGACGATGGTCGCGCACACCAGCGGCGGTCTCCTCAACGCGAGTCGCCTCGCCGCGGGACTGGGCGTGAGCAGCCCGACCGTCGACCGCTACCTCGATCTGCTCGCGGATCTCGGCCTGGTGCGCCGCGTGAGTCCGTGGCATCTCAACATCGGAAAGCGGATCACGAAGGCGCCGAAGGTGTTCGTCCGCGACACCGGGCTGCTGCACGCCCTCCTCGAGATCGAGTCGCACCACGACCTCGCGGGGCACCCTGCAGTGGGGTCCAGTTTCGAGAGCCTGGTCGTGGAGACGCTGATCGACGCGGTCGGCGACGGGTATGGAGCCCATCACTACCGCACCAGCACGGGGGACGGGGTCGATCTCGTGCTGGTCGCCGGTGGCAGGCCGCGGATCGCCATCGAGGCGAAGCGATCAACGTCACCGACCGTCAGCGCGGGATTCCACCGTGCGTGCGCTGACCTGGAGGTTCCGCACCGGTATGTCGTCCACCCCAGCACGGGCGAGGGTCCCTATCCCGTGGGCGAGGGTGCGGTGGCCATCGGGTTGACCGAACTGGTCCGACTCCTGCGTGACGAGAGCGCCGGGAGGTAGGGCAGCGGAATGCCCACCCGGAGAAGAGGTGGGAGGGCCACGCCGGCCGGACGTCGGCGTCGTCCGAGGGCCTGTGAGGCGCGACCAGCCGAGGGCTAGCCTGGAGCGGACCGCTCGCGACCAGGAGGACCACATGCCGCAACTCCGCTCCCGGACGACCACCCACGGGCGCAACATGGCCGGGGCGCGGGCCCTGTGGCGGGCCACGGGCATGACCGAGTCGGACTTCGGCAAGCCCATCGTGGCGGTGGCGAACAGCTTCACCCAGTTCGTGCCCGGCCACGTGCACCTGCAGGACATGGGGCAGCTGGTGGCGGGAGCGATCGCCGAGGCGGGCGGGGTCGGGCGGGAGTTCGACACGATCGCGGTCGACGACGGGATCGCGATGGGCCACCACGGGATGCTCTACTCCCTCCCGAGCCGGGAGATCATCGCCGACAGCGTCGAATACATGGTCAACGCGCACGCCGCGGACGCCCTCGTATGCATCTCCAACTGCGACAAGATCACCCCCGGCATGCTGCTGGCGGCGCTGCGCCTCAACATCCCGACCGTCTTCGTCTCCGGCGGCCCGATGGAGGCGGGCAAGGCGATCATCGACCCGGGCGGCACCGCGACCACCCGGCTCGACCTCATCGACGCGATGATCGACGCGGTCGACCCGAACATCTCCGATGCCCAGATCGAGACCGTCGAGCGGTCCGCCTGTCCCACCTGCGGCTCCTGCTCGGGCATGTTCACCGCCAACTCGATGAACTGCCTCACCGAGGTGCTCGGCCTCTCCCTGCCCGGCAACGGCTCCACCCTGGCGACCGCGGCGGCCCGCCGCGACCTGTTCCTGCGCGCCGGGCGGCTCGTGGTGGACCTGGCCAAGCGCTACTACACCGGGGACACCACCCCCGGCGACGAGTCGGTGCTCCCGCGCAGCATCGCCACCAAAGCGGCGTTCGAGAACGCCATGCGGGTGGACATCGCGATGGGCGGGTCCACCAACACCGTGCTGCACCTGCTGGCCGCCGCGCAGGAGGCGGGCGTCGACTTCGACCAGGGCGACATCGACGCGCTCTCCCGCGTGACCCCCTGCCTGTGCAAGGTGGCGCCGAACACGCACGACTACTACATGGAGGACGTCCACCGGGCCGGCGGGATCGCCGCCATCATCGGCGAGCTGGACCGCGGCGGCATGATGGACCGGTCCGTGCACGCGGTGCACAGCCCGAGCCTGGACGCCTGGTTGGCTGACTGGGACATTCGCAGCGGGAGCGCCACGCCCGAGGCGATCGAGCTGTTCCACGCCGCCCCGGGTGGCGTGCGCACGACCGAGGCGTTCTCCTCCACCAACCGCTGGGCCAGCCTGGACACCGACGCGGAGGGCGGCTGCATCCGGTCGGTGGAACATGCGTACACCGCCGACGGCGGCCTGGCGATTCTCACGGGCAATCTGGCCCCGGACGGTTGCATCGTCAAGACGGCAGGCGTGCCCGAGCACCAGTGGACGTTCTCCGGGCCGGCGAAGGTCGCCGAGTCCCAGGAGGACGCGGTGTCGATGATCCTGAACGGCCAGATCGTGGCCGGTGACGTCGTCGTCGTCCGGTATGAGGGCCCCAAGGGCGGCCCCGGCATGCAGGAGATGCTCTACCCCACGAGCTACCTCAAGGGCGTGGGCCTCGGGCCGCAGTGCGCGCTGATCACCGACGGGCGGTTCTCCGGAGGCTCCTCCGGGCTGTCGGTCGGCCACGTCTCCCCGGAGGCGGCCTCCGGCGGCACGATCGGGCTGGTGCGCGACGGGGACGTCATCGAGTTCGACATCCCGGGGCGTCGCGTCGAGCTCAAGGTGAGCGAGGAGGAGCTGGCGGCACGCCGGGCGGCTCAGGACCAGGCGGGCTGGCGCCCGGCCGACCGGGATCGCGAGGTGTCGGTCGCGCTGAAGATCTTCGCGCGCTTCGCCCAGTCGGCCGACAAGGGCGCGGCGCGGAGGTTCGACTGACTGCCGGCGGATCCCGGCGGGGGAACTCGACGCCCGGGGAGCCTTCGTACTACGACCTTCTCGGGGTGGACCGGCACGCGCGCCTGGCGGAGATCCGGGCGGCCTACCGGCGGCTGATGCGCTCCGAACACCCCGACCTGGGAGGCCGCGCCGACCACGACGCGGCCACCCGCCTCAACGAGGCCTACGCGACGTTGTCGGACCTGCACGCCCGGGCGCAGTACGACCTGCAGCTCACCGAATGCGTCGCGGCCGCGTCGTTGCCCGAGCCGTCCCGCTTCGCGCCCCCGTCGGAGGCGTACGGCGGGTACGACGAGGGGTGCTGGGACCTGCCGGACTGGCCGCGCTGAGCCGTCGGCCAGGCCGGCGGGTCAAGGCTCGACCAGCCCGGCGGGCGACGCTCAGACGGAGCTCGGCGTGGTCTCCACGGGGCCGCGGACGGCGACCTTGCCCATGTAGGCGTTCAGGTGGAACAGGGCCTGACCCGTGTCACCCGTGAAGGCGGCCAGCTTGGCCTGGTCGAGCACCCCCCGGAAGAGGACCTCCTCCTCGCGCTGCTCGGCGATGAACCACTGCATGACGTTGAACGTGTTGAAGTCCCGGGACTTCAGCGCGAGCTCGGCGAGGTTGTTGATGCTGTCGGTCACCTTCTGCTCATGCGCGTACGCCGCCTCGATGACCTCCAGCAGCGAGTCGTAGTCCTTGCGCGGCGCGGGGACGCCGCTGATCGAGACGTCGGCGTCGCACTCGAAGAGGTACTGCACGATCTTGTCGCGGTGCATGAACTCCTCGGAGACGTGCCGGCGGAAGAAGGCCGCCGCCCCGTCCAATCCCTCGGCCTCGCACCAGGCACACATCTGCAGGTAGAGGTTGGAGGAGTACAGCTCGTCGGTCATCTGCTGGTTGAGCGCCTCGACGATCTCGGCAGTGGGCATGGTCGATAGTCCTTCCGTCACTTTGGGAAATCCTCCATGGGGCCGGGTTCCTCGCGTGGGGATCCTCACGGCATCCACGGGGCGTGCTGCGAGCGATTCTAACCCGGGCCGCTGGCAGGCCCGCGGGGCCAGGCAGGATATGCCCATGAGCGCGAGGAGGACCGGTCCCGGCGGCGAGGAGGGCTGGGTGCGGCGTTCGGCGCGCGGGCGGGTCGAACCGTTCCACGTCATGGAACTGCTCAAGGCCGCGAACGAGCGGGCCGTGACCCATGGCGACGTGATCACCTTGTGCGCGGGGCAGCCGTCGACCGCGGCGCCGCGACCGGCGCGGGAGGCGGCGGCGCGGGCTCTGGCGGACGGCGCGGTGCTCGGCTACACCGACGCCGTCGGGATCCCTGCGCTGCGGGAGGCGATCGCGGCGCACCACGCGACGTCGTATGGGCTGACCGTCGATCCCGCCCAGGTCGTGGTGACGACCGGTTCCTCGGCCGCGTTCACCGCCCTCTTCCTCGCGGCCTTCGACGTCGGGGATGTGGTCGTGATGGCCCGGCCGGGCTATCCGGCCTACCGCAACACGCTCGGGGCACTCGGCTGTTCCGTGGTGGAGATCGGCTGCGGGTCGTCCGTGCGATTCCAGCCGACGGTCGGTCTGCTGGAGGACGTGAGCGCCGAGCTCGGGTCGCCTCCGGCGGGGCTCATCGTCGCCTCGCCCGCGAACCCAACCGGCACGGTCATCGACGCCGCCGAGCTGGCGGCGATCGCGCGCTGGTGCGAGGCGCACGGGACGCTCCTGATCAGCGACGAGATCTATCACGGGGTGACCTACGGCGCGAGCGTCGCCAGTGCTTGGGAGACCTCGCGGAGCAGCGTGCTGGTCGGTTCGATGAGCAAGTACTTCTCGATGACCGGGTGGCGGGTGGGCTGGCTGGTCCTGCCGCGGCCGCTGGTGCGTCCTGTCGAGCTGCTGGTCGGGAACCTGAACATCTGCGCACCGGCGATCTGCCAGGTCGCCGCGGTGGCCGCGTTCTCCGCCGAGGCGCAGAGCGAGCTGCGAGGGCACGTCGCCCGTTATGCCGCGAACCGCGACCTGCTGCTGCGCCGCGCGCCCGAGCTCGGGATCACCCGGATGGCACCGCCGGACGGGGCCTTCTATCTGTACACCGACGTGTCTCACCTGACCGACGACTCGATGGCCTGGACGAGGCAGGTCCTGGCGGACACCGGGGTGGCGCTCACCCCCGGGGCGGACTTCGACACCGCCCGGGGGCACCGCTACGTCCGGATGAGCTTCGCCGGAGGCACCGACGAGGTCGACGAGGCGATGACCCGGCTGGCCGCGTACGTCTGAACCGTCGCGCGTCCCCGGCCCCTCCCGCCGTCCGAATCCAGGGCGCGAGGCCCGGCCGGTGTCCGCCATGTGGACTTCCCCGGTGCGGTGATCGGCGTTCACGGCGTGCCTGGTCACCGAGAGTGTCTGCGAGTTCATGGCGTTCGTCGGCCACTGTGAAGTGCCCGACACCTGGGGGCTGGACGGGCGTATCACTCGATCGGCGGGGTAAGACTCTGGTGGTGAGTGGTGAGAACGGCGGCCGGGAACACCGGTGGTCGTACCCGCGTTCATCGAACGGCCGCGGTGGCCGACGTCGGGTCCTTGCGCCGGTCAAGGACCAGCAGTCAGAAGGGATTCGTCCATGAGTTTTGTCAAGGATCTGCAGAAGGCGGCCGAGAGCGCCCTCCGGGAGGGCACGAAGGTCGCGAAGCAGGCGAGCACCAAGGTGGGTCAGGTGGCCCACGAGAACCGGGCCAAGATCGACTCCGTGATCGACAAGGCCGGCAAGGTGGTGGACGACAAGACCGGCGGGAAGTACTCCTCGACGATCGCCAACGTGAAGGCCCAGGCCGCCAAGGGCGTGGACCTGGTCGAGCGGCAGCGCTCCTCCAAGACGGACGCGCAGGCCCCCACCGACGGCCCGCAGGACTCTCTCTGGGAGGGCACGAACGAGCCGGGCAACCCGGACGCGTATGACGCCTCCCGCGACGCGGCGGCCGGCAAGCCCGTGGGTGAGCCGGGCAAGAACGAGTCGGGCACCTCGACTCCCTGATTGCGACGTAGCCACGAAGTGGGGCGGACGCCGGCCGGCGTCCGCCCCACTTCGTGTCCGCCCCACTTCGTGTCCGCCCAGCCCGTGTCCGCTGACTTCGCGCCCGCCGACCTCGCGCCCGCCGACCTCGCGCCCGCCCGAGTCGTCCCCGGCCGGCCGAGTCGTCAGAGCAGTTCAGTCGTCAGAGCAATTCGGTCGTCAGAGCAGCTCGATCGCGCCCGAGGTCCCGTCGATGCGGATGCGCTGGCCGTCACGAAGGGTCGTGGTGGCCTCGTGGACGCCCACGACCGCCGGGATGCCGTATTCGCGGGCAACCACCGAGCCGTGGGTCATCAGCCCCCCGACCTCGGTGACCAGGCCGGCCGCGACCAGGAACAGCGGCGTCCACGCGGGGTCCGTGCCCGCGCAGACCAGGATCTCGCCCGGGCGCAACGTGGTCGTCCGAGGATCGCGTACGACGCGGACCGCTCCCTCCGCCACACCCGGCGACACCCCCATCCCGGCCAGGTCGCCGGAGCCCGCGCCGATGCCCTCGAAAAACGCCCGGCCGTCCTCGACCAGGACGCGCGGAACCTGCCCGCGCCGCGCCTCGGCGGTCCAGGTCGCGCGACGGGCCCGCACCACCGGCCGCCAGTCCGAGCGGAAGGCGCGCGGCAGCTCGTCCAGACGCAGGAACGCGATGTCGGAGACCTCGTCGAGGCGGCCGGCCTCCACGAGTTCGGCGGCGCTCGCGTCCAGCCCCTCCCGCAGCAGGCCGAAGCACCGGATGATCGTGAACTTCGGCGTCTCGCGGGCGCCCGCCATCGCCCGGATCGCCCCGGCCCACTTCCGCACCTGCCGTGCCTTCCGGGGGGAGGCGGCCAGCGCGATCCGGCGGACCGAACGCTCCGCCTCTTTCGCCCCCGCCTGGTGGACCGCGCGCGGCAGGGTCTGCGGGGGCATCGACAGGTAGGCGGTCAGGGTATGCAGCACCGGCGTCGGGTCGTCCCGCCACCGCCGCGCGCCCAGGTCGATCTCGGCGACGCCGCGCATGCCGTAGTCGCGCAGGAAGGCCGACAGCGCCCGCTGGGCCACCTCCGGCAGGGCGCCCGCCCGGTAGCGCTGCGCCAACTCCTGCGGGGCCGCGTCGGCGAGGGCCGCCGCGGAGGCGGCGTCTGCGCGGATCTCCTGCGCGGCGTCGGAGAGGCGCAGGTCCATCTCGGTGGTGACGTTGCCCGGCAGCGAGCGCATCACGCTGAGCGCCAGCGCGTCCGCGTCGGCCAGGCCCGTGGACGCGGCCACCCCGCGCAGGCGGTGCAGCAGGACCATGGACGGCCCCATGATCGGGGCGAACGCGGGCAACAGCGTGGGGAAGGCCCGCCCGGCCACCGCGGGCACGGCCTCGGACAGCGCGGTGAGGCGTTCCTGGGGGCTCCCCTTCGCCCGGGCCCGCTCGACGTCGGCGCGGGTGTCCGCGACGACCTGCTCGCAGGCCTCGTCCAAGCGCGCTCGGGCCGCGCGGGCACCGGCCGTCCGCGCCTGGGCGCCGATGCGCACCAGGCGGCCGGCCAGTGGCGCGGCGATCCCAGGCGGCGGGGCCATCCGCGTTGGGCGCAGGCCCGGCTCGTCGGCGACTCGCTGCAGGATCGCGGCCACGCTGGGCTCGACATACGGCAGGAATCGGAATACCAGCGCGCGAGTGGCGCGGCTCCGCAGCAGCGAGTCCATGCGCAGCCACAGCCGCTCCCCAGCGGGCTGGACGAACCGGCTGGTGCGCCAGTCCACCGAGCGGCCGATGGCTCCTGCGGCGCCGGCCAGCAGGACGCGGATCGTGTCCTGACCGAGCGGCGTGATCGGCTCCAGGAGCCCCTGGAACGCACCGAAGCTGAACCACACCTCGGGCGCATCGTGCGGCCGCGGGTTGGGCGAGGGCAGCGGATACAGGCTGGTGATCGGCCGGGCTTGCAGGACGAACAGTTCGTCGGCGCGGCGCGCCCACTCGATGTCCATCGGCTCGCCATAGATCTCCACGATCCGGCGCCCGAGCGCCGCCAGGTCCCGCAGGTGCGCGGGCGTGAGCGCGGGGGAAGGCACCGCCGCCGAGCGCGTACGGATCTCGCCGGTGGCGCCGTCGAGGGCGAACTCCTGCGGGGTGACCTGCCCCGAGACCAGGGCTTCGCCGAGTCCCGCGACTGCCTCCACGACCATCTCGTCGCGGCGACCGGTCTGCGGGTTGGCGGTGAAGAGGACGCCCGAGGCATCGGCGTCCACCATCTGCTGCACGACCACGGCGAGTGAGACGTCGTGGCCGATGGCGTTGCGTTGCCGGTAGCTGATCGCCCGCTCGGTCCACAGCGACGACCAGCACTCCACGATCCGGGTCAGCAGCTCGTCCGTGGTGGCGACCTCCAGAAACGTGTCCTGCTGCCCGGCGAACGAGAACCCGGGAAGGTCTTCGGCGGTCGCCGAGGAGCGTACGGCCACCGGCTCGGTCGGCCGGCCGTCGGTGAGGAGGGGGGCCAGCAGCCGAACGAGGCGGTCCGCCTGCTCGCCGCCCAGCGGGGCCGCGGCGAAGGCGCCTCGGATCGCCGCGGACGCCTCCTCGGGGGGCAGCGACAGCGACTCGGCGATGACGTCCTCGAGCTCCGAGGTCGCCACGAAGGACTCGTACTCGTCGGTCTCCACGATGACGAATCGCGGCACCGGCAGGCCGGCCTCATACAGCGTGACGAGGTTTGCCCCCTTGCCGCCTCGACGGGCCAGGTCGGAGCCGTGAGCAGCCATGTCCGCCAGTGTCCCACCGAGGCCAATGGCCTGCAGGATATGAGGTTTGTCATCCGGAGCCTGTGACGCCGTCACGGGAGCCGATGAGACGGCACACGGGAATGTGCCGTCCGCGGCACCGATGGTGGAGTCATGGACACCGCACTCGTCACCGTCACCGATCTCGTCCGGACCTACGGAGGCCGCCGCGGCAAGGGCGCTTTCCGCGCCGTGGACGGCGTCAGTTTCGAGGCCCATCGCGGCGAGCTGTTCGCGCTGCTCGGCACCAACGGTGCCGGCAAGACCTCGACGCTGGAGGTCGCCGAGGGTCTCGCCCGGCCGAGCGAGGGCACGGTCCGGGTCTGCGGTCTCGATCCGTATGCCGACCGCCGACTCGTTCGGCCGCGCGTCGGCATCATGCTGCAGGAGGCCGGGTTCACCTCGGGGATGACCGCCCGTGAGGCGGCGCGGATGTGGGCCGGGACGATGGCGGCTCCGCGACCCGTCGACGAGGCACTGGAGCTGGTCGACCTGCGGCACCGCGCCGACGTCGCCGTGCAGAACCTGTCCGGCGGCGAGCGCCGCCGCCTCGACCTCGCGCTCGCGATCATGGGCCGACCGGAGGTGCTCTTCCTCGACGAGCCGACGACCGGCCTCGACCCGGAGAGCCGCGCCCGGGCCTGGGACCTGGTCCGCGCCCTCCTGGAGGGCGGGACGTGCATCGTGCTGACGACGCACTACCTGGAGGAGGCCGAGAAGCTGGCCGACGCGATCGCGATCATGCACGAGGGCACGATCCGCCGGCACGGCACGCTCGCGCAGGTCGTGGCGGGTGAGCCGGGCCGGATCGAGTTCGTCGCCGAGCCCGCGCTGATGGCCCGTCTGGGGGAGCTGCCAGACCTGGACGGCGCGCTGGCGCAGCGGCAGGGCGACCGCCTCGTCATCGCGACGCACGCGCTGCAGCGCGACCTGTCCCGCGTGCTCGGCTGGGCCGACGGCGTCGAGTTGCCCGGGCTGCGGGCCAACGCCGCCTCGCTGGAGCAGGTCTTCCTGACCATCGCGGCCGACGACTCCGGCGACGTCAGCGGCCTGCCGGCCGGCATCGCCGCCTGAGCCGTCCGTACACGCCGCTGCGACCCGACCGCGACCGCACACCTTCGACTTGATCGCTTCGACCGGACACTTCGACCCGAAAGGGACCCGACATGAACGCCGCCTATGACCACGCCCGCCACGACGTACGAACCGCCCCTGCGCCCGGATCGAACGATCCGGCCGAGGGCTTCGCGGACGCCGCGCGCCTGGGCCCGCAGGCCGGCGCCGCGCCCGCGCCCCGCGCGCGCCAGCTACGCGCCCTGGCCGGGGCCGAGTGGCGCGAGCTGCTGCGCAACAAGGTGGCGCTGTTCAACAGCCTCGCGCTGCCGCTGGTGATGGGCGTGATCCTGTTCGGCATCGGCCCCGAGGGCGCGCCGATGGGGGTGCTCTTCCCGGTGATGGTGACCGGGACCGCCATCCTGTTCGTCGTGTACTACACGCTCGTCACCGCCGTCGTGGCCCGGCGGGAGTCGCTGCTGCTCAAGCGGTTGCGCTCCGGGGAGGCCTCCGACGCGACGATCCTCGCCGGGGTCGCGCTGCCGTTCGTGCTCGTGACGTGCGCCCAGTTCGTCGTGGCGGCCGCGCTGGCCCGCGCGCTCTTCGACGTGTCCCTCTCGCCGCTCACGGCCGTGGCTGCCCTGGGCGTGCTGCTGGCGACGGTCGCGTTCGCGACACTCGCGGTGGCGTCGACGCCGTTCACGAGGACGGTCGAGCACGCGCAGATCACCACGCTGCCGATCATCATGATCCCGCTGGTTTTCTCAGGGATGATGCTGCCTTTGACCATGATGCCCGATGCGCTGCGCACGGTGGCCGAGCTCCTGCCGCTGACGCCCATTGTGGAGCTGCTGCACCTCGGGTTCGCCTCGGTCACGGTCGACGGAGAAGCGGTGAGCGCCGGCGCCGGACTGCTCGCCTCGGTGCGGCCGCTGCTGGTCCTGATCGGCTGGGCCGTCCTCGGCTTCTTCGTCGCCTCCCGGCGGATGCGCTGGGAGCCCCGGTCATGAGCGACTCCGGGACCGACACCCCGGGGGTCGCCGGCCCCGAGGTCGTGGGTGAGGGCGGCTGGCTACGCCGCTCGCGCCGGCAGGTGGAGCTCTACACGATCGGCTCCCTGGATGGGATGTACGTCATCTTCGCCCTGATCTGTCTGCTCGACGTCTGGGCGCGATCTGCCGCGTGGGGGGTGGCCGAGGCATTGGCGAGCGTCCTCCTCGGCGGACTCACCGTCTCGGCCATCGCGTTCAACCACCGGTGCCTCGGTGCGCGACGGCCGCGTCGAGGCGAGCTGGTCGCGGTCTTCGCGTTGAGCGTCGGTTCCAGCGCCGCGATGATCGCCACCAAGCGTCCGGACTGGCTCTACAGCGAGGGGGCCGGGGTCTACTTCGCGACCTTTCTGCCGCTGATGATCGGGTTCGCGGCGCTGAGCCTGCGCGTGCCGGGCCGCCGCCTGGCCCCCTCCTGCCTCCTCGCGGGCGCGGTCGTCACCGGGGCGTTCGCGATCCTCGGCATCGATCCGATCGGGCTGGGATTGCTGGCGGTCTACGGTGTGCTGATCGCCGTCGCGGGCGTGGTCACAGGCGGCTTCTCGTATTGGCTTCTCGACGTCGTCCGCCGCCTGGACGAGGCACGCGAGACGAACGCTCGGCTCGCCGTCGCGGAGGAACGGCTGCGGTTTTCCCGGGACCTGCACGACGTGTACGGGCGGACGCTGTCCGCCATCGCGATGAAGTCCGAGCTGGCGGCCGAGCTTTCCACCCGCGGCGACGAGCGCGCCGCCGACCAGATGCGCGAGGTGCACGACCTGGCGCAGTCCTCCTTGAGCGAGGTGCGGGGGATCGTGGCCGGCTACCGGCAGGCGTCCCTGGAGACCGAGGTCGCGGGGGCGGCAGCGATGTTGCGAGCGGCCGGGGCGAGGCTGGAGGTGACCGGCCTGGAACAGGCGCAGGCGGCGCTCGGGCCGCAGGGGCGGGTGGTGCTCGCGTGGGTGGTCCGGGAGGCGGTCACCAACGTGATCCGGCACAGCCGGGCGACGCTCGTACGGCTGTCGGCGCGCGTCCCAGGCGACGTGGAGGGGATGATCGTGGTGAGCATCGACAACGACGGCCTGCGGTCCCTCGAGACGGAGGAGTCTGCGCGGGCACCGGTCGGGCGATCGGGCAACGGCCTGCGGGGACTGCGCGAACGCGCGGAGGCCGTGGGCGGTACGGTCGAAACCCGCGCTGACGACGGGTTGTTCACCCTCCAGGTGGTGCTGCCCGTCGGCGCGTGAGGCGATCGGGGCGCGGTCCCGGGGGAGGCAGGGGGAGATGTCGCAGGCCGGGGGGCTGGGCGCCGGGACAGAGGGCGCGGGCGATTCGGCGGGGTCGAGCGGCGGCAGTACGCGCATCCGGCTGCTGCTGGCGGACGACGAGAACCTCTTCCGCGACGCGTTGGCCACGCTGCTCGGCCTGCAGGACGACCTGGAGGTCGTCGCCCAGGCGGCCTCCGGACCGGAGGCGGTCGCGATGGGACGCGCCGCCCGCCCCGACGTGGCGGTCCTCGACCTGCAGATGCCCGGCGCGGACGGGATCGAGGTGTCCCGCCAGCTCCTGGCCGAGCAGCCGACGATCGGGTGCCTGGTGGTGACGAGCCACGGTCGGCCGGGCTACCTGAAGCGAGCGTTGGAGGTCGGCGTGCGCGGGTTCCTGCCGAAGACGGCGACCGGCGTGGTCCTCGCCGAGGCGGTGCGGACGGTGCACCGCGGCGGTCGGTACGTGGACCCGGAGCTGGCCGCAGACGCCATCGCGGCCGGCGCCACCCCGTTGTCCGCCCGGGAGGCCGACGTGCTGGACCTGGCGGCCGACGGTGCCCCGGTCGAGGAGATCGCGCGGCGAATCAACCTGTCGGTGGGGACGGTGCGCAACTACCTGTCCTCAGCGACGGCCAAGGTCGGCGGCGCCAACCGGCACGAGGCCGCCACCCTGGCCCGCGAGCGCGGCTGGATCTGAGCACTCGTGCCGCCTGGGCGGTCGCGGTCGCGAACGACGCCCCGCCGTGCCGATCGCGGACGCCTCGGTGAGCGCCCGCACGGCGGCGAATGCTTGGTCGACCGAGCTCGGCGGGTCGTAAATGCGGGGGTGGGTCACGACCGCGAGGAACTCATGGAGGCAGGGCCACGGAATCGCACAACCACCTGGGCCCGAGACTGCGGTGCGGACTGCTTGGAGCGCCGCGTCGTGATGAGGGGAATCCTCGCGATGGGCGTAGACCAGGATGTTCGTGTCGAGCGCGATCATGGCCCGAGCGTCGGCGAGAGTCCGTAGCTGCGGTGGATGATCTCCGAGGGTTGCACCTCGACAGCGAGGCCGCGTCCTCCCGCAGTGGGGAACACGAAATCGACGGTGGCGGCGTCGCGGCGTCGCTCGATCTCAGCGCGCAGTCCGCTCACCATGAGTTCCCTCAAGGAAACGCCCTGTTCGCGGGCCATTCGCTTCGCTTCCTCGGCCAGCGCGTCGGGAAGATCGACGGTGGTCTTCATGGGTTGATGTTACGGCGTACCCGTCCTGCCGTACGCCGTGAGCCATACTCCCGTACGCGCAGCAGATCGAGCGGTGCACAGGGGGGGCGGGGCGCAGAGCTGTCCACAGTGCCTTTTCTGGCGCGGGCGGCGCGGACGGTTGGGGACTTAGCGTGCGGGTGTTCCGGGGTTGACGCCGATTGTGACGCGGCCCGCATACTGCTCACGTCGGGAGGAGGGAACCGTCATGAGCCAGGCCATCCCGCTCGATCACCTGGTCACGCTGTCCGAATGGGAGCGCGACTGGTGCCATCGCGAGGAGCGGTACGAGTTCGTCGACGGCGTTCCGCACATGACCCCAGCCGAGGACGTCCGCAACCTGGTCGCCGCGAGCCGGCTCCTCATCCGGCTGAATCGCGTGCTCGGCGACGCGTGGGAATGCGCCGCGGGCGCCGGCGTGCTTCTCCGCCTCGAACCGCGGCTGACCATCCGCATCCCCGATCTGGTCGTCCTCAGGCCCGGCACCGACCTCGGGAGAAACCCGGTGGATCCGGCGTCGATCCTGATCGCGGTGGAGGTGTTGTCGCCCTCTACGCGGCGAGTGGACCTCGGCCCGAAGCGGAGGGAGTACGCGCGCGTCGGCATCCCGCACTACCTCGTGCTGGACCACTACTTCGGGCAGCCGACATTGACCCTCATGACGGTCCCGTTCAACGGTGACTACACGGACGAGGTCAGCGGCGAAGCGGTGACCCTGCACCTGGACGGGCACTCGATCACGGTCACCGTCGCCGACCTGTTCCCTTCGTGAGGCGAGTGGGGTGCTTCCCCACAGGTGCGTGGGCGCAGCCCTCCGTCCACAGGCATCCTTCTGGCGCGGGCAGGGCGGTTGGTCGGGGCCCTAGCGTGCGGGTGATCTTGGGGTTGACGCCCATTACGGCGCGGCCCGCATACTGCTCACGTCGGGAGGAGGGAACCGTCATGAGCCAGGCCATCCCACTCGATCACCTGGTCACGTTGTCCGAATGGGAGCGCGACTGGTGCCATCGCGAGGAGTGGTACGAGTTCGTGGACGGCAATCCGCGAATGGTGCCCAGCGAGGCCGGTCCCTATGTTCGCGCGTCGTGGAATCTCGGGCACCTCATCGAGAGGCAAACGGGGTGCGCGCTCTTGTGCTATCCGACGTTCGACGTGGTGTTCCGACCTGCGCCGTTCCACGCGCGAGTGCCCGACCTCATCGTCGTGAGAGCCTCACACGCGCCGGAAGGCCGCTGGGTGGCGCCGTCGGACGTCCTTCTCGTCGTCGAGGTCCACTCACCATCCACCCGGGCGGTGGATCGGTCGGCCAAGCGGGGTGAATACGCAGCCCACGGGATTCCCTGCTACCTGATGATCGACGTGCGACCCGGCAAACCCACCCTGACGCTGCTCACCCATCCGTTGGATGCGGACTACACGGACGAGGTCCGCGGCGAGGCGGTGACCCTGCGCCTGGACGGGCACGAGATCGACATCGCCGCCGCGGACCTCCTCCGCTGAACGTCCGACGGGCACTGAGTGCCGTGCGGGCTCCTACGTGAAGCGCTCCATCAGCACGTACTCCGAGGGCACGCCTGCCTCGGCCAGGGCGTTCTCCAGGGCCACGACCATGGGGGTGGGCCCGCAGACATACATGTCCGGGGGTGCGGGGAAGTCCGCGATCGCCGCGCCCACGGTCTCGGCCGGGGTGCCCTGCACATACCGGATCTTCTCGTGGCCCGAGTCCGGCAACGCGCCCTCCGGCTTCCACACGCAGATCGTGACGCTGACGTCGGCCAGCTGATCGACCAGCTCCGTGAGCTCGTCGAGGCAGAAGACGTCCTCCGGGGTGTTCACGCCGAGGTAGATGCGTACGGCCTGCGGCTCGCCCCACTCCGCCATCCGGCGCGCCATCGACATCAGCGGCGCGAGGCCGCTGCCGCCGCCGACGAACCAGCGAGGCCGGGTGCCGTTCTCCATGAGCTGGAACGCCCCCGACGGGCCCCGCACGGTGACGACGTCGCCGACCTTGCCCTCCTCGCCCCGCAGCCAGTCGGACATCATGCCGGTCTTCTGCTGGTGGATGAAGAACTCCAGCTCGCCGTCCCAGTTGCCGATGTTGGCCAGCGAGTATGTGCGCCACTGGTCCTGGCCCGGCAGCCGGATCTGCATGTACTGACCGGGGTCGAACTCCGCCGCCGTGCCGTGCACGTCGTCGGGGGTCAGCGTCATGCGGATGCGCCACACGAACTGGCTGACCCGGTCCAGGCCGGTGATCGTGGCCTCCCGGATCGGCGGCGCGGTGTCGACGATCCGGCTCGACTCGTACGGCAGGGCGATCTCCATGTCGCCCGTGGGCCGCGTGCAACACAGCAGCGCCGCGCCCTGCGGGGCGAGCGGGCCGATCGCCTCGGGGGTGAAGTCGTCGTGCGCGTACTCACCCGACTTCACCGCCCCGAGGCACACGCCGCAGGAGCCGTGCAGGCAGAGGGCGGGCAGGATCGTCTGCGCGTCGAACGCCGCCTGCAACACCGTCTGCCCGTCCGGGACCTGGATATCCTTGACCACCCCGTCGACGGTCGTCAGCGACACGTGGTGGGTGCCGCCGCCCGCCTGCTCGGCCGTCTGCGTCATCGATGGGCTCCTTGTCTCTCGCGCGGGGTGTCCCGCGCGGGTGTCTCGCGGGGAAAGCTCGCCGTAGGTGGTCTGTCGGAGTGGTCGCGGACGGGCACGCGGTGAGCGGCCGTGGATTTACCGGCCGGCCATCGCCTCTTCGAGGTCGCGGCTCGGGTCGCCGATGGCCTTGAGGCCGAACCGATCCACGAGCACCTGCATGGCCGCGGGCGTGAGGAAGGCCGGCAGCGAGGGGCCGAGCCGGATGTTCTTCAGGTCTAGGGCCAGCAGCGTCAGGAAGACCGCGGCGGCCTTCTGCTCGAACCAGGACACGAAGAGCGACAGCGGCAGGTCGTTGACGCCGCAGTCAAAGGCCTCGGCGAGGGCCAACGCGATCCGCAGGGCGGAGTACGAGTCGTTGCACTGACCGCAGTCGAGTAGGCGGGGCAGCCCCGCGACCGTCCCGAACTCGAGCTTGTTGAAGCGGTACTTGTTGCAGCCCATCGTCAACAGCACCGTGTCTTCGGGGGCCTTGGTCGCCACGTCCGTGTAGTAGTTCCGGCCTGGCACGGCGCCGTCGCACCCGCCGATGACGAGGAACCGGGAGATCTGACCGGCCTTGACCGCGTCGATGATCGTCTCCGCGTGGTCGAGGACGGAGTCCCGGGCGAAGCCGGTCGTGACGAGCTGCTCCGGCTCGTCCTCCTTGAAACCGGGGAGGGCCTGGGCCGCCTTCACGAGGACATCGAGGTCCTTGTGCTCCAGGTGGCGCACGCCCGGCCAGCCGGTCGGGCCCAGCGTGAAGATGCGGCGCTTGTAGCTCGGCTGGGGCTCGATGAGGCAATTGCTCGTCATCACGATCGGGCCGGGGAAGGCGGCGAAGTCCTGGTGCTGGTCCTGCCAGGCGCCCCCGTAGTTGCCCGCCAGGTGGGAGTACTTGTGCAGCCCCGGGTAGCCGTGCGCGGGCAGCATCTCGCCGTGCGTGTAGACGTCGACGTCCTGCCCATCGGTCGCCTCGAGGATCGCGTGGAGGTCGCCGAGGTCGTGGCCGCTGACCAGGATGGCCTTGCCGGCGCGGGGCGTCACCCGCACGCCCGTGGGGACGGGCGTGCCATAGGTGCCGGTGTTGGCCGCGTCCAACATCGACATGACCTTGAGGATCACCTCGCCGAGCGTGATCGCGTGGGCGAGCAGTTCCTCGATGTCGGCGGGCGGGTCCGCGAGGAAGTTGAGCGTGTTCTCGATGCCCTCGTCGACCTCGTCGTCGCGATAACCGAGCGCGTGCGCGTGGTGGGCGTAGGCACACACGCCCTTCAGGCCGTAGAGGCTGAGGTTGCGCAGGCCCACGACGTCGGCGCCCACCTCGTCGAGCTCGCGGTCGACGGCCGCGACGTCGAACTGCTCGATGAGCGTGTTCGTGGTCGTGGCGGCCTCGAAGGTGGCCGGGCCGCGCAGCGCCTCGGGCTCGATGCCCGCCTCCTTGCAGGCGGCCTCGTATGCCGCCTTCGCGGCCTCGCGGACCTTCGTCGCCTCGGCGATCAGCTGAACGAAGCGGGTCGTGTTGAAGTTGACGTTCGTCAGCGTGGTGAAGATGTAGAAGCACGCCGCGAACGAGTACTGGGGATCGGGCTTGCCGAGCGCGCGCAGCCGGTGCGCGTACTGACCGATGCCGAGGGTGATGTAGTTCAACAGATCCTGCATGCCCGCGGTGGTCTCGTCCTTGCCGCAGTTGCCCTTGTGGGAGGAGCACCCGGCCAGCAGGTTGGCCCGATCGCCAACGAGCCCGCTGCGGTCGGTCTGCTCACACTGGTAACAGAACACGCTCGATCTCCTTGTCGCCGGGAGAGCGGAACGGCGCGGTGGCGCTGCCGCTTTAGCCCACCCTAACCGGGCCGCCAGCAGGGCCGGAATGGTTACCGAGAAGGTCGCGTCAATCATCCTGCCCCCCAAGAAAATCCCTCCGCGTCGAGTTGCGGGGTGCGGCAGGGTGAACAAATGTGGTGCGCAGTAGCCCGCGCCCGCCACGACGCCAGGAGCCGTTCATGTCCCGTTCCCCTCGCACCCGCACCGCCCGTCGTCGCCTGCTCGCCGTCCCCGCGTTGGCCGCCGCGGGGCTCGTGATGGCCGCCTGCGCCAACGACGAAGCCCCGGCCGCCGGCGGCAACGTCACGGCCCCGGCGCAGCAGACCGGCGGAAGCCCGATCGCCTCCTCCATCGCCACCGGTGCGCTGCGGGGCCCGGACGGTCAGGAGCGCGGCAACGTCGTGGTCCAGCAGCCCGCCAACGGAAGCGGCTTGGAGGTCCATGTGACGGTCAACGGGTTGCCCGCCGGCTTCCACGGCCTGCACGTGCACGGCATCGGCAAGTGTGAGCCGAACTCGCCCGACCCGGCCAACCCGGGCACCACCGGCAACTTCCTGTCCTCCGGTGGGCACCTCGCGGGCGACCGCCCCGACCACCCCGATCACGCCGGCGACCTGCCTCCGCTGCTCGTCGGTCAGGACGGCACCGCGCGCCTCGTCACGTCCACCGATCGGCTGACCCGGGAGCTGCTTCTCGACGGCGACGGGGCCGCGGTGGTGGTCCACGAACGCCCGGACAACTTCGCGAACGTCCCGACCCGTTATGCCTCCGCGGGCGCCGACGATGAGACCAAGAAGGCGGGCGACGCGGGCTCCCGCGTGGCCTGCGCCGTCCTCACGGCACCGGGGGATTCCTCGCCCACTACGTCGTGACGCCGCGGACCGGCTGGGGCACCCTCCGGGTGCCACCGGCTGGCTCCCCGCCCGGCCAGGGCCCCGAGCTCCCCATGAGCGTGGCCCCCGCCGCGACCATCCTGTCCGGGGCGACCGTCGCGTCAGGCGCGACCGGCGTTTCCGGCGTGCCGGTCGTGTCGGGGGTGGGACCGGTCGTGGTCGGTGCCCGCGCCGGTGCGACTGCCTCCAGCGTCTCGATCATCGTCCCGAGCTCGATGATCGCCATCGAGTCGAGCGGCAACACGTCCCAACCGCTCTGGTCGAAGCCGGAGGAGGCGTACGCGAGCGTGCCGTCGGCCGCCCGTCGCCGCCGGATGAGGTAGTAGCCCGCGTCGTGCTGCGGCGGCAGCTCCTCGCCGGGCAGCAGCCGGCCGCGGAAATGCTCGGTGGGCACGATCGCATGCGTCGAGGAATGCACCACGACCATGTGGGTGTGGCTCAGCAGCACGGCGTTGAGGCTCGCCGTGGGGAAGGCGGCGCGCAAGGTCGCGACGGTGTCGCGCACCGCGTCGAGGAAGGGAACGCCGGCGCGCATCCGATCCGTGACCATGATCAGGTACATCTCCGAATCGGTCGTGCCGCGCAGCCGGCCCAGCGACTCCGGCACGACCAGCGCCCGCAGGTCGGTGAGCGGCGAGATCGTCCCGTTGTGCAC
>CAKUSI010000027.1 GCA_934678955.1 uncultured Austwickia sp.
CAAGAATAGGCACGGCCACCCGAGCGGTGGACAGCTCGTGGCGGCAGGAGTGAGACGTGGACGCCCACCACATGACCGGGGATCTGGACCGGATTCTGCTCACCGAGGAGCAGATCCTGACCCGCCTGCAGGAGCTGGCCGACGAGATCTGGGCTGACTACCGGCACCGAGACCTGCTGCTGGTCGGCGTGCTGAAGGGCGCCGTGGTCGTGATGAGCGACCTGAGCCGCGCGCTGCCGGGCACCGCGCCGATGGACTGGATGGCGATCAGCTCCTACGGCTCGGGCACCAAGTCGAGCGGCGTCGTCCGCATCCTCAAGGACCTGGACGCCGACATCACCGGGCGCGACGTCCTGATCGTGGAGGACATCGTCGACTCCGGCCTGACCCTGTCCTGGATACAGGCGAACCTCGCCTCCCGCCACGCCGCCTCGGTGGAGATCTGCACGTTGCTGCGCAAACCGGACGCGGCCAAGGTGCCGATCGACGTCAAGTACGTCGGCTTCGACATCCCCAACGAGTTCGTCGTCGGCTACGGGCTCGACTACGCCGAGAAGTACCGCAACCTGCGCTGCGTAGCGACGCTCGCCCCGCACGTGTATGAGTAGCCGCGCCCGATTCCTGAGGCACCCCGTACATTTCCCGCCCACGGGCAGCAAGCGCCCGTAACAGCCCCGGTCAGCCCGTACATTTCCCGCCCACGGGCGGCAAGTGCCCGCATCAGCCCCGGTCAGCCCGTACATTTCCCGCCCACGGGCAGCAAGCGCCAGCAACAGCCAGGACAGCCCGTACATTTCCCGCCCACGGGCGGCACCCGTCCGCAGAACCCCAGCACTCCCCGAACATTTCCCGCCCACGGGCGGCAAGTGCCCGCATCAGCCCCGGTCCGCCGGGACATTTCCCGCCCACGGGCGGAGCATCGTCGCGAGCCGTCGCCGCTGGCAGCGCTCCCTTCTACGGCTGGCCAGGCGCTAGCCGCGGCACCCGCACTGGGCCAGCGTCGCCGTCACCGTGTCGAGGGCGGCGCGGGAGGCCTCGGTGCCACCGGGCGGGACCTTGTCGGCCAGGATCGCGAATGCCAGCAGCCGACCGTCGGCGTCCACCACGGTCCCCGCCAGCGAGGAAACCTCGGACAGCGTCCCGGTCTTCGCGCGGACGAGCCCGGCGCCAGGACGCGTGGCGGGGACGCGATAGCGCTCGGCCAGCGTCCCGGTCAGACCGGCCACGGGGAGCTGGGCGAGCACCCGCGCGAGGTCCGGCATGCTTCCGTTCGCGGCCCCCACGACCAGGTCCGTCAACACCTCCGGCGGCACCGACGAACCGGCCGACAGGCCCGAGGTGTCGACGAGCCGGATCGCCGTCCCCGCGGGGGCGGTCTGCGTGCGCAACTGCTCGCTCACCCACGCGGCGGCCGCCTCGAACGTGGTGGGGCGGCCGTGGCGAGCGGCGGCCAGCCGGGCGAGGGCCTCGGTCAGCGTGTTGTCCGACTCGTCGAGCGCGAGGGCCAGCTGGTCTCCGAGCGGCGCGGACCGCACCACGCCGAGCACATCCCCGCCGGCCGGAGCCTCGCCGCGGACCACGCTGCGGGCCACGCTCACGCCCCGGGCTGCGAGCTGGGTCCGGAACGCCTCGGCGGCCACCAGGGCGGTGTCCCCGGTGACCGGCGCGCCGGGCAGGGGACGCCGCGTCGCCAGACCGAGGGGGGCGACGGTGCCCACGTAGCCCGCGGCCACGTCCGCCGACTCCCACGTCGGCGCCAGGGCAGGACCGGACAGCGCGCGGTCGTCCAGGAGGACTCGCAGCGGGCCCGAGCCGGCCGCGCCTGCCGAGCCCGCGAGACTCTCGGCCACCTGCTCGGCCAAGTCGCCCAGCCCGGCCCGCCCGGGGACCGAGAGCGGGTCGCCCGCGCCCGGCGCGAGCAGCGTGTCACCCCCGGCGACGAGGACGACCGAGCCGTCGGCCCCACGCACGGCGCGGGTGTCCAGGGTGCGCCCGAGGTCGCCGTCGGCGGCGATCGCTGCCGCGGTCAGGATCTTCGCGGTCGACGCAGGGGTACGGGCCGCGGCCGGCTCCTGGCCGAACAACCGCTCGCCTGTCAGCGCGTCGCGGACATCGGCGCCGACGGAGCGCCCGAGCGCCCGGGCGGCCAACAGCGGGGCCAGCGCGGCGGCGAGCGCGTCCGCGGTGGGCGCGCTGCCCTCTCCGCGGGGTGGCGCCAACGGCAACGAAGCGGGGTCCCCGGCGGCCCAGCGGCCGGTCGCGGGCGCGGCGGCCGGAGCTCCTGGCGGCGCCGACGCGGCCGGGTCGGACACCGTGAGGACGCCGGGGGCGACGTCGAGCGCGTCCAGTGCCCCGTACGCGGCGAGCACGGCCGCCACCGCGACGCTCGCGACCAGGCCGCGATGGCGTACGACCCGCTTGTCCGCCGCCACACCCGCCCCTTCCGACACGACGCTGCGCCCTTCGTGCATCCCCACGATTGTGGGCACTGGATCGCGGCGACCACGTCCGATGCGCCAGACTGACCCTCAGCGCCCATCGCCGCGCAGCGTGAGCGTATGACATCCGCCACAGCAGGAGGCAGACCCGGCATGACGACCAGCGAGGCCGTTCCCCCGATGATCTTCGACGTCACGGTCGAGATCCCGAAGGGGCAGCGCAACAAGTACGAGATCGACCACGAGACCGGCCGCATCCGACTGGACCGCATGCTGTTCACCTCGACGCAGTACCCGAGCGACTACGGCTACATCGAGAACACGCTGGGCGAGGACGGCGACCCCCTCGACGCGCTGGTGCTCCTGGACGCGCCGACGTTCCCGGGCGTCGTGATCTCCTGCCGCGCCATCGGCATGTTCCACATGCGCGACGAGTCCGGCGGCGACGACAAGATCCTGTGCGTCCCGGCGAAGGACCCGCGCTCCACCCACGTCCAATCCCTCGACGACGTGAGCGAGTTCGACCGCCTGGAGATCCAGCACTTCTTCGAGACCTACAAGGACCTGGAGCCCGGCAAGTCCGTCAAGGGGGCCCACTGGGCCGATCGCGCGACATCCGAGCGCATCATCCGCGAGGCCATCACCCGCGCGCGGGAGCACGGGGTCTCCACCGAGCGGTGGCCGTCGCCGCACGGTCACTGAGGATCCAGCCGCCGCCGCGCGACTCCCCGCCGCTCTCCACAGCCCTGCCTGACCACACTCGCGTCGGGCCGCGAGCCTGTGCCACGATGTGGCAGGCGGGGTCCCCGGGGGGCCCGCCCGCAGGGGGGCTCATACGGGCGTCTGTGATGCCCGCCCGCTGCCGACGCCGCGCATCCGCGCGGGAGACCTGTATGACGAGGGCGTGCCCACACGCCGTTCCGGGGGGAGACTCGATGAGCAACGCATACCCGCCTTCAGGCGACCAGAACCAGTTCGGCCAGCCACCGGCCGATGTCGCTGCCGGCCCGCAGGGCGGGCCGACGGGCGGGCCGACGGGATCGGCCCCGAAGAAGAGCCGGGCCGGCATGATCGCGGCGATCGCCGCCGTCGGGCTGGTCACGGTCGGCGGCGTCGGCGCCGCGGTCGGCATGCGCATGCTGGGCGGCGGCGGGCAGCAGCCCGACGAGGTGCTGCCCAAGTCCTCGCTGATGTATGCCCGCCTGGACCTCGACCCGTCCGCGGGGCAGAAGGTTTCGGCCTACCGGCTGCTGGACAAGTTCCCCGAGGCCAAGAACGTCGCGACGGCGCAGGACCCGAAGAAGGCCCTCTTCGAGCAACTCCGCAACAGCGACCCGAACGGGTCGCTCAAGGACGTCGATTACGCCCGCGACATCGAGCCGTGGCTCGGCGACCGCGTCGGGATGTCCATGCTGGCGCCGCAGAGCGCGGGCGGCGACCCCGTGATGGCGATCGCCATCCAGGTCAAGGACCAGGCGAAGGCCGAGGAGGGCTACGCGAAGCTGCGCGACACGGCGAAGAAGGCCAGCAACTCGCTGCCGTCGCTGGGCGCCTCCGACCTGTCCACCGTGCTGTCCTCGGGCGGCCTCCCCGGCGCCACCCCCACGCCCACGGCCACCGCTGAGGCGGACAACGAGGACGTCCACTGGTTCAAGGACGATTACCTGATCATCACCGAGAAGAAGAGCGAACAAACCGTCCGCTCGGCGATGGACGCGGGGCCGCTGCGGGGCAACGGTGACTTCGAGGGCGACATGCAGGCGCTCGGGGACCAGGGCGTCCTCTCCATGTGGGTGGACGGACCGCGCTTCCTGGACGTGCTCCCCCAACAGCCCGAAACCCAGAACATGATGCGCGACCTGCGTGACTACCAGGGCAGGTCCGCGTCGACCGTGCGCTTCGCGTCGGACTACCTGGAGGTTGCGTCGGTGGGGCGAGGCGCTGCCAAGAAGCTGTCGTCCACCGACGGGCTCCGCGACATCGCATCGCTCCCGAACGGAACGACCGCCCTCGTGTCCTTCGCAGGCGGTGGCGCGATGATCGAGCAGTTGTGGCCGATGATCCAGGACACGCTCAACGCCTCCAACCGCGGTCGTGATCCGCTCGCCGACGTCGAGGCGCAGTCGGGCCTGCGGTTCCCGGAGGATCTGGTCACCCTGCTCGGCACGCAGCTCGACGTCGTGGTCCCGCAGCAGGACTTCACTGCGCAGTCCACGCCGCAGGTCGGGGCGCGGCTGACCACTGACAAGGGCAAGGCGGAGGAGATCCTCGCCAAGCTGCAGACCCTGGGCCTCACGCTCCCTCACGCGACCTGCGGGGACCGCCTGTGCATCGGGACGACCAATACCGTCGCCTCCCGCCTGGGGGAGGCGGGTTCGCTCGGCGACGCCGACGGCTTCCGCGCCTCGGTCGCCGAGGCCGGGCGGGCGAATTCGATCGTGTATGTGGATCTCGACCAGTTGGAGAGCCTCTACCTGGACCAGGTCCCCGCGGACAAGCGGGAGGCCGTCAAGGCCCTGCGCGCGGTAGGGATGACCTCCTACCGCGACGGCGACGTCGATCGCTCGAGCTTGCGCCTGCTCGCCAACTGAGCAGGCGCTGTTCGCTCGCCGCGGCGCATCGCAAGTCAGCCGTGCGCCGCGGCGTGGTGATCGACGGTGCCATCCGCGGACTCGGCCGGCGTGGAGGCGGGTCGCTGGATCGGCGCATCGACGTAGGCGGGCGCGAGATCGATGGGAGCCGGCGGTCCGCCACTCACCGCCGGACCACCCGGGCCTGGCGTATCGGAGGCGATGGACGCCGGGACTCCGAGGAGCCACGCCGCCACGGCGACGCCGACCACCAGCGTCACCCGACGCGACTCGGCCCTTGTGGCCCGCATGGCACACCCCTTCGCAGCACCGACGCTGGGCCCGCCATCCCGAGGCGCCGCCCTTTGGTCAAGGTTAGGCAAAGTCCATCGTTGACCTGCGGCGACGCGCCGCTGCGGTGCGAGACTCCCAGCATGAGGACCGCCAACGACCTGCTGAGTATGCTCCCCACCCGCCTGCTCATCGATGGGCAGTGGCGCGGCGGCAGCGCAGGTGAGGAGTTCACCGTCTTCAACCCCGCGACCAGTGCGCCGCTCGCCTCGGTCGCCTCGGCCACCGTCGACGATGCCGACGCCGCGCTGGCCGCTGCCGCGGGGGCGCAAGCAGGGTGGGCCGCGACCTCACCCCGCGACCGCGGGGAACTCCTGCGGGCCATCTTCGAGGACATCCACTCCCGCGCCGAGGACTTCGCGCTGCTCATGACCCTGGAGATGGGCAAGCCCCTGGCCGACTCCCGCGCCGAGGTCACATACGGCGCGGAGTTCTTCCGCTGGTTCTCGGAGGAGGCGGTGCGCGTGCACGGCCGCTACGCGGTCTCCCCCGACGGCGCGACCCGCCTGCTCACCCTCAAACAGCCCGTGGGGCCGACCTTGATGGTCACCCCGTGGAACTTCCCGCTCGCCATGGGCACCCGCAAGATCGGCCCGGCGATCGCGGCGGGCTGCACGATGATCGTGAAACCGGCCTCGAGCACGCCGCTGACCATGCTCCTGCTCGGGCAGCTGCTGCAGGAGCGGGGACTGCCGCCGGGGGTCCTGAACATCCTCCCCTCGCAGCGCAGTGGGACGATCTCGGAGTTCCTCCTCGCCGACGCCCGCCTGCGCAAGCTCACCTTCACCGGGTCGACCGCCGTCGGTCGCACCCTCGTGAAGGAGTCCGCCCACCGGTTGCTGCGGGTGTCGATGGAGCTGGGCGGCAACGCGCCGTTCATCGTCTTCGAGGACGCCGACGTGGACGCCGCGGTGGCCGGGGCGATGGTCGCGAAGATGCGCAACATGGGCGAGGCCTGCACGGCGGCCAACCGCATTCTCGTCCACGCCCCCGTCGCCGAGGAGTTCACGGCCAAGTTGGCCGAGGCGATGGGGGCGCTGGTGGTCGGCGACGGTACGGAGGAGGGCGTGCAGGTGGGTCCTCTCGTGGACGAGTCCGCCCGGGAGACCGTCGAGGAGCTGGTGGGCGACGCTCTCAACCGCGGCGCCCGGGTCCTCACGGGTGGCAAGCGCCTGGACCGTCCGGGCAGCTTCTACGCCCCGACCGTGCTGACGGATGTCTCCGCCGATGCCCGCATCCTCGACGAGGAGGTCTTCGGCCCGGTCGCCCCGGTGGTCACCTTCGCCGAGGAGGACGAGGCCGTGCGGATCGCCAACGACACCGAGTATGGCCTGGCGTCGTACTTCTTCACCCGCGACTTCTCCCGGGCCCTACGGGTCGCCGAGGCGCTCGACTACGGGATGGTCGGCGTCAACCAGGGCGTGATCTCGAACCCGGCGGCCCCGTTCGGCGGCGTGAAGGCCAGCGGCTTCGGCCGGGAGGGCGGCTTCGAGGGGATCGAGGAATACCTGGAGACGAAGTACGTGGGCATCCGTCCCTGATCCATGCGCCCCTGACCTCGGGCGTCTTGGGCCCGACTACGGGAGCGTGCGGAGCCGCCAGGCAGCCGCGCAGGCGATCGCGCCGAACAGCAGGACGGGCGGCGCCGCTGCCGTGAGGCTCTCGTACCAACCGAGCAGTGCCGCGATCACGCACATCACACAGGCAAACGTCGCGAGCACCATGAGACCGCCCGTCAAGCGGCGGTTCCGGTCGAGGCGCTTCGCGTCGTTGGTGTCCACGCCGTGATCCCTCCCGGGGCCATCCGCCCCGTGCCCTGCCGCCCGTCCGTCGCTCACCCTTCAAACCCTAGCCAAGGTGTCGGTGGCCTCGGGCCCGCCCGCGGTGAGAGTGCGGCACTCGACGAGGCGAGGTGCTGGCGCGCAGCGTGGCCGGGCTCATTGCGGGCCGCGGCGCTCCTCGTTGCGCAGCACCCGCAACCGCAGCGCCGATCGCAGCGCGAGGACGAAGAAGATCAAGCCGAGCAGAACGGATCGGGAGAGTTCCTCGATGCGCCCGCTGGCCGCGGCGCCCGCGACCACAAAGAGGCCGATCAGGGACGCGACCACGAGGACGAGGTTCAAGGTCCGGAGTCGCTGCCGTTGCTCCTGCTCGGCGGACGCGGCGGGGGTCTCCTCGGACATGTCAGCAGCCTAACGTCGGGACACGACAGTATCGGGCGCGCGAGTATCGGGGCCGCACGATGTGACGCGCCGTGATCAGCCGGGGGGTCGACGGGTCGCCCGCGCGCCGGGTGGTCAGCGCCCCACCAAGCGCGACTGGGCCCGGGCGAGGAGCCGCGCGGCGTCCAGCGGCGTGGGGACCTGCTTGAGGAGCAGGAGGCTCGTCTGGACGATGCCGTTGGCGGACATGCGGCGGGACAGGAGCGGGCTCTCGTCGACGTCGAGGCTGAGCCACGCCTCCTCCCCCGCGTGGAGCTCCAACTCCACGATGTTGGAGACGGCCCACCCCATGCGGGAGCTGACCTTGAGCCGGTATTTGCCGGCATAGAGCTCCACGGTCGCCGGGAGTTCCTCCCCCCCGAACGCCACGACGCCGTAGTCGTCCGCCAACAACTCGTAGCGCGCGATCCCGCGCAGCGGCAGGAGCGCTTTCGTCCTGCGGGTCTCTTCATCGACGAAGAGATGCAAGGTCGCAGCCGTGTCCATCCGACTATGGTACGCATTCCCACCCCCCAAAAGGAGGGTGCGCTGAACGCCGATTATGGGTGATGACTCCCGCGTTTGCGCCTCAGGACGCCACGCGGTTCGCGGAACCGCCAGACGTACGGGCCTCCGAGGGGCACATACGCCGCGCATCGTCGGATGACGTCTGTCTCACCGGATAAATCACCTGAAAGCGGGCATACGGCCGCCATTATCCGATCCGACAGGAAGGCCTGTCATGGCGCAGCATCCGTCCACCCCACCTCCCTTCGAACCGCCTCCCCAGGGTCCGGTCGAGCCCCCCGCGCCGCTGGACGACCAGCGCTCCCCCGAGACCGTCTCCGCGACCGGGTCGCCCAGTGGCGCCTCGGCGCAGGTCCGGGCCCAGTCCGGCGGGTTCCTGACCACTTCAGTCGGCGTCCGCCTGCGCGACACCGACCACTCGCTGAAGGCCGGTGAGCGCGGCCCGACCCTGCTGCAGGACCACCACCTGCGTGAGAAGATCACCCACTTCGACCATGAGCGGATCCCCGAGCGCGTCGTCCACGCGCGCGGCGCGGCCGCGCACGGCGTCTTCCGCTCGTACGGGACCGGGGCCGGTATCACGAGCGCCGCGTTCCTGGCGGAGGAGGTCGAGACCCCGGTCTTCGTCCGCTTCTCGACCGTGGCCGGCTCCCGCGGCTCGGCCGACACCGTGCGGGACACCCGGGGCTTCGCGGTCAAGTTTCTACACCGACGAAGGCAACGTCGACCTGGTCGGCAACAACATCCCGGTCTTCTTCATCCAGGACGGCATCAAGTTCCCGGACGTCGTTCACTCGGTCAAACCGGAGCCTGACCGTGAGATCCCGCAGGCGCAGAGCGCCCACGACACGTTTTGGGACTTCGTCAGCCTGCACACCGAGGCCCAGCACCACGTCATCTGGCAGATGTCGGACCGCGCGATCCCCGCCTCGTTCCGGACGATGGAAGGTTTCGGCGTTCATACGTTCCGGCTCACCAACGCCGCGGGCGAGACCTGCCTCGTGAAGTTCGACTGGAAGCCGACCGCGGGGGTGCACTCGATGGTCTGGGAGGAGGCCCAGCTCACGCAGGGCGCCGACCCTGACTTCCACCGGCGCGACCTGGCGGACGCGATCGAGGCCGGCGCCTACCCGAGTTGGGAGCTCGGCGTCCAGGTCATGCCGGACACCCCGGACGAGATGTTCGAGGGCATCGACCTGCTCGACCCCACCAAGCTGATCCCGGAGGAGCTCTGCCCGGTGCTGCCGCTCGGCCGGATGACGCTCGACGCCAACCCGACCAACTACTTCGCGGAGACGGAGCAGGTCGCGTTCCACCCGGGCCAGCTCGTGCCCGGCATCGACGTGACGAACGACCCGCTGATCCAGGCGCGGCTGTTCAGCTACGTCGACACCCAGCTCAGCCGGCTCGGCGGGCCGAACTTCAACCAGATCCCGATCAACCGGCCGCAATGCCCCGTCAACGACATGCTGCGCGACGGCATGCACCAGAGCGCCGTGCCGACCGGCGTGGCGCCCTACCGTCCGAACTCGCTGGACGGCGGGAGCCCGGGCGTGGCCGGCGAGGGAGATCGGCCGTTCGTCGAGGTGCCCACCCCGGTGCAGGGGGAGAAGATCCGCCCCGCCCCCGCCTCGTTCGACGACCACTTCAGCCAGGCGCGGATGTTCCTGCACAGCCTGACTCCCACGGAGCAGGACCACGTGGTCGCCGCGTACACCTTCGAGCTCGGCAAGTGCTATGAGCAGGTCGTCCGGGAGCGTCAGCTGACCCACCTGGCGACGATCGATCCGACGCTCGCCTCCCGGGTCGCGCAGGGCCTCGGGCTGCCGGTCCCGACCCCGAGCCGCACGGAGGTCCCCGACGTCGCCCCGAGCCCGGCGCTCGCGCAGATCCGCCCCGGCGAGACGTATCCCGTCACCGGCCGGGTTGTCGGCGTCGTCGCCGACGACGCCAGCGACCTGGGGCAGGTGGAGGAGGCCGTCGAGGCGATCGAGGACGCGGGCATGAGGGCGTTCGTCGTCGGCCCTCACGGCGGACACCTCGGCGACCCGGACGGGACGCAGGGCACGGGCGTGCCCGTGGACCGCACGCTGCTGACCACGCGCTCGATCGAGTACGACGCGCTGCTACTCGCCGGCCCTGTCGCCCCCGCCCCCGACGCCGACCCCGGGTTCGACGCCAAGGCGGGCGACCCCACGGGTCTGCCCAACCACACCACCGACCCGCGGGTGTCCCTGTTGGTCGGGGAGACCTACCGGCACTGCAAGGCCATCGCGGCGTTGGCGGCGGCCGAGGGGACATTGGCGTCGGCGGGCGTCGACGCCAACGCCCCGGGCGTGACCCTCGCCTCGGACGTCTCGACGGCCGTCGCGGCCCTGCAGGAGGGGTTGGCGGCCCACCGGGCGTGGGATCGGTTCCCGGCCCAGGGCGTCTGACCGACCCCGCAAGCACGAACCTGCCGCGGCCCGGACGAACCCCGCCCGGGCCGCGGCAGCCCACTCTTCCGCCCTCCTATCCCACCCCACCCGGCCGGGCGAGCTTCCCCGCCGGGGAGACGCTCAGGGGATCTGGTCCTCCTCGATCACGTGCATCGCGTCTTCTTCGGGGCTGGCGTCGATCAGCGGCCCGTCGGTGTCCGCGACAAGCTCCGACTCGTCGTCCGGAGCTTGGTCGCTGATCAGCGTCTCGTCGACCTGATCGACGCCGCGTTCGGAGCGGCGCAGCGGCTGTCCGGGCAGCTGCGGGTCCTCGGGAACCTCCTGCGCCATCCGCTGCTCGATCGTGTCCTGCCGATCCGCCTCGTCCGTGATCTCATCGAGGCGTCGCCCGCGGCGGGAGTCTGGCGGCTCGTACCCGGTGTCCAGGACGTCCCCGGTCGGTTCCTGGATCAAGGTGTCTTCCGGCTGGAGTTGATCGGGGTCAGGCATCGGGTTGCCCGGCATGACTCTTTCCTTTCGTCGGCTCTTCGGGGTCGGCACTTCGTGGTCGGTCCTCCCGGCGCGTCACCGCAGCTGGGTCAGCATCGTGTCGACCTCGCGGCGCGCGGCCGCGCTGATCTCTTCGTACGGGGCATCGGCGTGGAACGTCAGGTCGGACAACTCCATCTCCCAGACCAGGTCCAGCAGCCGGTGCAGCTCGCCGAGACGTTCCGCGCGCTCCGGCCCGGCGAGGCGACCCAGCCCCTCGATCTCGGAGGAGTGGTGGTTTCGCAGCGCCTCGTCGAGACGGTCTGCCAGTTCCTCGTACTCGGCGCCGTCCGCGTCCAACCGGCCCAGCGACGACAGGGCGATCGCAAGGCCCTCCTCCTCGTCGCGCCGGTCCCCGCCCGACGGCGTGGCATCGTGCAGCAGGCGCCGCTCCACTTCCTCGTGCAGGGCCAAGAACGCCCGTAGCCGCACGTACGCCCGGGCGCGGTCGGCCGGCTTCGCCGCTCGCAGTGTGGCGAGCATGTCCTCGATGCGGCGGTGCTGGTCCTCCAGGCGCCGACGCACCTCCTGGAGCGTGCTCGTGACCTTCTCCATGATGCTCCTCCCAGTGTCTGGCGGGCCCAGCCCGCCGAGTGGTGTCGAGTGACAGGCTTCTATCGGGCATGCGCTCGTACGACAGTTAGGTCCGCCGGCCTGAGCGACCCACAGGCGAACGCGCCAACGACGGCGACTCCTCATGGGCGTTCTCTCCCATGTCCGGGTCGCCGACGATCACGTTGTGGTCGCGCGGCCAGAACAGGTACTTCGAGCCCAGGTTGACCATCGCGGCCAGTCGGTTCCGGCCGCCCAGCAGCGCCCGGATGTGCACCACGTTCCAGACGATCCACGCCGGGAGCCCGGACATTCGCGGCAGAATCGCCGTCTCGGCGACCGCGTCGCGCCGCCCGATGGTGGCGAGGGTGCCGAGGTCGCGATAGACGAACGGCTCGCTCGGACGGCCCGCCAGGTCGTCGGCGATCACCTGAGCCGCATGGCGTCCGGTCTGGATGGCGGGCTGCGCCTGTTGCGGCAGTGGGTAGTCGTCGATGAGCGCGATGTCGCCCGCGGCGAACACGCGTGATCTCCCGAACGCGCGGAGTCGGTCGTCGACCACGATGCGGCCGCCCTTGCCCTGCTGCAGTCCCCAGTTGCCGACGTCCTTCGGCGCGGTCACCCCGCTGGCCCAGACGACGATCTGCGCCGGAAGGAACTCGTCCGGACCACCGTCGCTCGAGAGCATGACGCCGTCTGCGCTGACGGACTTCACCGAGGTGTCCAGGCGCAGGTCGACGCCGCGGTCCTCCAGTTCGCGGGCTGCGTACTCGCGGCTGGGCTCGGAGAAGGGCGCCAGCACGTGGGGCGACCGCTCCACCAGGGTGATGTGGATCCGGGCGGGGTCCAGCTCCGGGAAGAGGACCGGGAGGTCCTGGTTGCGCATCTCGGCCATCGCGCCCGTGGTCTCCACGCCGGTCGCCCCGGCCCCGACGACCACGACGCGGATCTCCTCGCGCCGCCGGTGGCGTGAGGCCAACTCCAGCCGCCGCTGCAACTCGTCGCGCAACGCGAGCGCCTGGTGGCGGGTGTAGAGGGGGAAGCTGTGCTCGGCGGCTCCCTTGACGCCGAAGAAGTTCACCGCGACGCCCGTACCGATGATGAGGTAGTCGTATGTGACCCGGCGCCCGTCGGAGAGCGTGACCACCCGCGCGTCGTGGTCCATCGCCGCGACGTCGCCGAGCACGAACCGGGCTCCGTAGCGGCGGCCGTTGACGGAGCGCAACGCCCAGGTCACGTCGCCGGGGTTCAAGGTGGCCGTTGCCACCTGGTACAGCAACGGCAGGAAGGTGTGGTAGGCGTGCCGGTCGATGAGGGTGACCGCGACGCGTTCCTTCCTCAACCGCTCGAGAGCGGCGAGCCCCGCAAACCCCCCACCGATGACGACCACGTGGGGCCGTCCGTCCGGGGGCGGTGGCAGGGTTTCGGGGGACCTGCTCATCACGGCACCTTCTTTGCGGTCGGGGTGTCCTCGATCAGGTCACGTACCCGTTGGGTGGGCGCGGAAACAGCCTCCCGTCGCATCAGATCCCGGCGACCCGGTCGCGCACCTTGAGCCGCTCCCGGCCCGGCGTATCGAGGCAGGGGTGGAGCCGCTCGCCCGCGGCGGCCGGCGCGCTGTGCGGCCCAGCTCCGACGAGGTCGACCTCGACGTCCAGGGCGCCTCCCACCCGGTGGACGCGGGTGGGCCCGAGCCGCTTGAGCATCGCCAATGACGCTGCGTTGTCGGCGGCGACCTCGGTGAGCAGATGGGTCACGCCCGGCGGACGGCGGGCGATCAACTGGGGCAGTAGCGCCGAGGCGATCCCCCGGCCCTGCCACGCGTCCTTGACGGTGATCGCGACGTCGGCGGCGTCGGGATCGCGTCGGTGGCGCACGATCCGACCGATCGCGACCGGCGTGGGATCCCCGTCGACCTCGACGAAGAGGACGAGGGCGACGTGTTCGACGCCGTCCACGTCGTCGACGAGCAAGTCGAGCATCGAGGGGGTGAGGTGGGCGACACCTGCGAGAAAGCGCAACCGCTTGGAGTCGCTGGACAGCGTCTCGTATTCGCGGGCGAGATCCGCCCGGTCGCTCGGCTTGAGCGGCCCGATCCAGGCGGTCGTTCCGTCCCGGAGCGTCACGGTGTCGACCAGGTCGGCGGCGCGTTCCGCGTAGTACCCGCGCTCGGTGCCGTCGTTCGTCAGGTCGGTCATGCTGGCCCCCTTCGCGCGCACCGTGTTGCTCGGGGTGCGTCGGCGGCGGTTCGTTCCTTGGCGGTCGGTATGGGATCCGCTCGGTCCCTCCAGGGTAAACGGCTGTCCCCTGCAACGCCCGGACCACCCACGGCCGCCGGTGGCGCCACCCTGCCGGGCCCGACAGGACTCGGTCCTTGCCCGGGGCCGGCCGTCCTCAGTCGGGCCGGATCGTTCCTGCCAGCACCCCCAGCGCGGTCACGTCCAGCGCTTCGCCCCGACTGAACGCGAGGGCGCGCAGTCGCAGGGACGCCTCGTCGATCGGGACGCCGAGCTGCACCGAGAGCATGCCGGCAGCCATCGCAGACGGGTCCGCGGGGCGGTCGAGCCGCACCGGGCCGACCGCGTCATCCTCCAGCCGCGCCAGATCGGCGATCAGCGCCGTGGCTGCGGTGTCGGCCAGCAGTGCCGCCTGGACGAGGTCGTCCCGACCCCACGGCGCCGGCCGACGGCCGTAGAGCGACATCGTCGCGATCGTCACGTCCCGGATGGTGACCGGCACGGCCCAGACCGACGTCGCCCCGGCTTGGCCGGCCAGCACCGTGAACACGGGCCAGCGCCGCTCCCGGCGCAGGTCGTCGACCAGGACCGGGAGTCGCTTGCCGCGGGCGCTGACGCCGGGTCCCTCCCCGGTCGTCTCCTGGATCTGTTCGACCTCCAGCGACCACGGATCGCTCGCGGCCAGCACCTTCGGCAGCCCGCTGGGGCCGGAGGCGCTCACGGCCGCCCCGGCGGTGGCCTCCCCGATCCGGCTCGCTTGGCGACAGACGGACCCGACCCAGTCATACGAGCCGGTCTCCTGGTATTCGGCGATAATCCGTCGCCAGAGTTCGCGGCGACCGCGCTGAGCGTCGGGGCGGGCGTTCGCGCCATAGGCACCTGCCATGGCCGCGAGCGCCTCCGCGACCCGCACGTGGTCCTCGGTCGCGCGCTCCAGGGCGGCGCGCTGCCGCGCGGCGTGCGTGGTGACGGCGCGGATGAGGTCGTCACGGTCCTGCGCGGGGGTCTCCTCTTCGAGCGGCGCGTCGCCGAGCGCCTGCCCGCTGAACTCCTGCACCTCGCGCGCGAGCGCGGAGATGTCCTCGATCTGGTGCAGGATGCCGACGATGTCCCCACGGTCGCCAAAGATAGGAGTGTTCACGACCGACCACGTACGGCAAAGGAACCCGCCATCCGGGCCAGGCATGTCGTAGCGCAGGCACGGGACCACGTCCGGGACCCTGCGGGCACATACGGACTCCAGCGACTCGGCGAGCCGAGGCGGAGGTTGCGGGAGGGCGTCGAGGAGGGGCCGTCTCAGGAGGTCCTCGCGTGCCCGTCCGGTGGCGGCGAGATAGGCGTCGTTGGCGGCGACGATCTCCCAGCCGGTCGTCAGCAGAAGGCCCGGAGTCAGCGAACCGGTGAACAGCTGGCTCGTCGAGGCCTCTCGCAGCTCCTCACTCATCCAGGGCTCCGTACGAAGGGTGGTCCACTGCACTGTACGACTCCTGGCCGTCCCGTCCCAGGCGACACCGGACGCGAGCTGGGTGGTCCATTTCGAGTCGGGTCCGGCGTCTGCCATGCCGCACGGGCCGGCGAGGACAGCGGTACGTTGAAGTCGCCGGGACGCCCTCGCTCACATCTGAAGCCGGGCGTCCGTGAATTCGAAGGGGGCAACATGGACCCGGCGCTCTTGGTGCAGGCGCTCGGCGGGTTCTTCGCGATCATGAACCCCTTCGTCGCGCTGCCGATGTTCCTGGCGCTGACGGCGGGGCTCGACGCCGCCGGGCAACGGCGGACGGCGCTCAAAGTCGGCCTGTACTGCCTCGTCATGGTCACCGTGATCATGGTCGGCGGAAGCGCGGTGCTCGGATTCTTCGGCATCACGGTGGACGATTTCCGCGTGGCCGGCGGCCTGGTCCTGCTCATGATCGCGCTGGGCATGCTCAACGGTGGCAGCAAGGTGCACGGCGGCAACGAGACGGAGCAGCGGCACCAGACCAAGCAGGCCGAGGCGGGGGACGTCGCGTTCTATCCGCTGACCTTCCCCATGCTGGTGGGGCCCGGCACCATCACCACCATCGTCGTGTTCACGAGCCACGCTCAGAACCTGAGCGGCTATCTCTCCATCGGCGCGGCGGCGCTGATCACGCTGGCGTTGCTGTTCGTCGTCCTCTGGTTCGCCCCGACGATCGGGCACCACCTCGGCCAGACGCTGCGGACCATCATGACCCGCCTGATGGGCATGATCCTGGCCGGCATCGCGGTCCAGATGATCGTGGCCGGGGTGAAGGCGCTCTTCCCGAACTGAGCACGGCGCGGGGTGACGATCCGTGGGGGCACGACCTGCTCACCGCCTTCAGAGGCCGACCGCGTGCACGTCCGGAGGAAGCGACGTGACGAGGCGTGCATCGAGCGTGAGAAGAGGAAGTCCGAGGCTCCGTGCGAGAGCGACATACATGGCGTCATAGGCGCTGATGTTGTCGCGCAGCAGCCACATATCATCCACGAGCGGCATCATGGGCATGAGGGTGACATCGAGCGCCCGAAAATCGTCGAGAGCTCCCCGGGCGCGGAGGGGGTCGAGACGGCCACCGAGAACCCACCCCCGCACGGTGGAGACCACCTCGGCCACCAACAGTTGGGGAGCGAAGAGCTCGCGATCGAGGATCACACGCGCCACACGCGTGCCGCCGTCGCGGGACACCAAGAGTTCCGCGACGGCAGAGGCATCAACGACCAGGCTCACCGACCGGCCCGTTGCTCGGCGAGGATGTCGGCTGCCGGAGGAAGGTCGACCCGTCCGCGCTGCTCGATGCGGTCGAGGAGCTCGCGCTGAGTGGGCCGCCGGGCGATGCGAGCCAGCTCCCCCAGAAGGTAGTCGCTGAGCGACTGCCCCTCCGCTGCCGCCCTGGCCTTGAAGGTGCGGCTGATGTCCTCCGGAACGTTCTAGATCTGAATCGTTGACATGCAGCGACCATACGTCGCATGCATCATGCATGCCCAGGGACCCACGCCCGAGAGCGACTAGCGGCGCTCCCGCGCCAGGCGGCCCTGCCGCGGGATTACGGCTTCGCCTGCTGGTAGGACTCCCGGAACTGCTGGCGAGCTCGGGCGTACGCCTCCTGACTCTGCTCGCGCGACTGGTTGGACGTGTCCAGATAGGCGTCCCAATGCTTGCGGTAGTTGTCCTTCTGGTAATCGGACCGGCGGTCGAACGTCCACCGCCACATCGCCTCGCGACGCGGGCGCAGCTCATCACTGATGCCCTGCTGCATGGTCGAGTCGAACACGTCTGCCTGGCGCAGTCCCGTCGCCACCTCGGTGGCGCGGTCACGCTCGGTGTCCACCGCCTTGATGATCTGATCGGACAGCTCGATCACCCGCTGGTTATTCGCGTCGCGCTGCTGCCGGATCGACTCCTGCTGTGCCTGGCGCCAGTCGCGCCAGGCACGAGAGATGCGCTCGGCGTCGTCGGTCCAGTAGCGGCGCATGGCGGTCAGGTCCTGCGCATCCACGAATTGGCCGCCGCCCGCCTGCGCCATCGCCTTGAGCTGTTCGTGATCCTGGCGTCCCACCTGGAAGCCGATCACGTTGACCACCGGTTTGGCCCCGGTGGCCGCCACCTCCCTGACCGCGGCGACGGGGTCGCCGTCGCACGTTTCGATGCCGTCGCTGACGACGTACACGATCGCCCCCGCCGAGTCCGCCGGCACGTCCCCCGTGGAGGCCCGCACGGCCGCCGCCATGGGCGTCCACCCTGTCGGCGTGATGCCCTGCAGGGCGGCCGCGATGCCGGACGGCGCCCCCTCGTATGCCAGTCGCGTCGATGCGCACGAGGTCGCCTTGTCGGCGTCGGAGTTGCCTCCCTCTTCGCCGTAGGTGCGCAGCGACACCGTGGTGGCGTCGGGCAGACGGGCGACGAACTCGCCGATCGCGGTCTTGGCCTGCGCCATCCGCGTGGTCCCGCCTGAGGCGGCAGCCATGCTGCCGGACGCGTCGAGGACGACCGCGACGTGCTGGCCGCCTGAGGCCTGCGTGGGCTCCGGACTCTGCTCCCCCGTTCCGGGCTGCCCGGACGTGGCCCCGTCGGGGCCGGCGTCGGTGGTGATCGTGGGCGTGTACTCGAGGAACGTGCGCACCGCCTCGCCGTTGTCCGCGTGCACCTGGTCCAGGATCGCGCGGGTCCACTCCTCCGCGGAGCCCGCCCGGTGGTCACGCAAGGCGTCGATGACCGCGCGCCGCTCGTAGTCGTGGGTGCGCTCCCCCGCGGGCGCCTGCAGGTCCGCGAGGACGGCGTCCTGGTCGGCAGACAGGGCGTTGGCCGCGGTCAGGTAGGCGGGCCGCTGCTGCGAGGCCGAATGACCGCCCTCGCCGGGCTGGCCGGCCTCGCCCTCCGGCGCACTGCTGCAGGCCACCAGGCCCCCGATCAGCGTGGTGGCGGTCAGGACGGCCCACAGACGGCGCACGGCTCCCCCTCGTTCATACGTTCATGCGTTGATGCGGTCGTCTCGGCCTCTTGGACACTCGTCCGCAGCCGGGACTGACCATACCTACCGTTCGGACAGGGTGATCACCCGGTCAGCGCGAGGAGAACGGAGTTCGGCGCGGAGCGAGCGCGACATACGGCTCCTCGTGCGCCGGCGGCGCCACCAGCGCGGCCTTCATCCATGGGGTAGGGGTCGGCGAGCGGCGTCCGCCTGCTCGCGAGGTCGAGATGCACCTC
The DNA here is from genome assembly GCA_934678955.1 of uncultured Austwickia sp. The sequence goes on from CAKUSI010000027.1 coordinate 18,549, forward strand.
GCGCAGCACCGGGCCAGCCATGTAGTAGCGGGCTCGGGTCTTGCCGACCGGGTCGAGGATTCCCAGTTCGCTGAGTCGCACGAGGTCACGCGTCGCCGTACGCCCCTCGACGTCGGCACGCTTCATGTAGCTGGGTCGCTGCACGCGAGCGCCGATCAGCGCATCGAACATGGCCTCGCCGACTCGCTCCGGCAACCGATGAGCCGCGACCAGGTCGTCGATGCGGCGCCACTGCACCTCGGCCTCGGCGAACCGCCGCTGCAGAGTCTGCGCCTGCATGTGGTGGGCGCGCAGATTGAATTTCACCCACAGCGACGCGTCGTTCTCCGGCCGCCACGAGCCCCGGCCCGCGTATGCCAGCGCGCGGTAATAGTCGTCCGTGTTGTGCCCCAGCCACTCCTCGATGCTCGAGAAGGTCGGCTCGAGGTGTCGAGATGCAGCGAAGACTGCACGATTGTCGTGCGGCGCACATTGCAGAGATCGTCGCGTTCGGTGGGGTCGTGCAAGATCGCCCTCGAGTGACAGGGAGAGGTCTCGTCTTCACTGCGGCATGAGCGACCCCTAGGCACAGGACAGATCGCGCGAGCGGATCGGTGGGTCAAGTTCCGGGCTCGGTACGCGAGATTGGCGTCCGTCACTCCCATCACCTCGTGGCCTTCGACTCGTAGGGGCCTACGGCCGCCACGTTGCTTCAGAGGAGCTGCCATTCCTGCAGGGTGTCGAGTGCTCGGTGGATGCCGTCTTCGCGTGCCAACTGAACGGCTGCTTCCGATGCGCGGTGTCGGTATTCCTCCGTTTGGGCCGGTTCGACATCCTGCAACGCGAGCCCGAGTTGGCAGCAGCCCAGATCAACCTGCTGTTCGCAGGAGTGCCCCAACTGGCCGACGCAGTCCAAACCGCACACCCCGAGCTCAGCCAAGAGACTGCCACCGCGATCGGCGGCGCAGTCATCGGTGCCGTCGCGGCAGCACTGACCCACTCCCAGGGTGAACTCAGGACCCGTCTGAACACAGCCTTGGCCACTCTGAGGGAAAGCCGGTAGCCCGCGTCCGCAGGACGACGGCTAGTGTCGAGACGCAGCGCAGATTGACGACGGGGCCCGCGGGCGACTTTTCGCAATCGGGTTGACCGCGCAGTGTGGCTCAAAGAGAAGGCGAACGGCCCCACCGGAAGGCCGCGAGAACCTGCTGGAGGTCGTCGCAGACATCTTGACCGCGATTGAATCCCCTCGCGGCGATGAGTGCCACGGCTTCCCGGGCCAACGCGATATCGGCCTCGCCCGCAACGGTGAGCAGCGCATCCAGATCGGTGAGATCCTGACCGCGCCGAGCCAGAACCTTGAGGGCGATGAGGTGCCCTGCCGCGGCCACCGGCACCCGAAGGTCCGGAAGAATCTCAAGTGAGGTCGCAGCAGCGACGATCTCCTCCTCGATCCCGGAACTGGCGAACAGCAGGTCGACTGCCACATCCAACGGGTCGGCAATCAGCCGCACGGTCGAAAGGCGATCGAGGTACTCGTGTTCAACAATCTCATGGGGCGTATAGCCGCGACCTCGGAGTCGATGGATGAGCGCCTCGCTCGCAGCGTCGTCGCATACCGCGACGGCGAAGTCGATGTCCTTGGTGAACCGAGGGGTCGAGCGGGCCGAGACCGCCAGGCCGCCGATCATCGCCCAGCGGGCTCCGGCGTCATTCAGGTCGTCCGCTGCGCGTAACAGAGCTGCATCGAGTGCCCTCACCACGCCCGGTCACCAAGGGCAGCTCGGAGTCGGTCGGGACGCGGTTCCGAGATCAGCCATGCGCGCGTCATGGCGCTCACCTGAGCCTCATCCACGCCGGGATGCTCGCGGCGCGTCCGCTGACGGAAGAGCTCTACGCCGAACTCATACATGTCCAGCGCATCCCGCACCCGTTTGGCCTCCGGGCTCGGCAAACTCCCCGGCGATCGCTTCTCTGCGGGAACAGTCACGATCCGATTCTAAAGTTGAGGATCGGGCCGCCCTCACAGGGCGAGGTATGCCGCTCGCCCGCCACCCGACATACGGATCATGCCTGACTTGTCTGACACCCTCTTCTCACCATTGACACTGCAGACCCATGGCACGGTTGATCCTCGACACCAACGCCCTGATTCAGCTGGACCGCCACGGGGAGGGACGTCGCCGGGATCTCCGAGTCGGACGACATCGCCATCGCCGCGGTCACCCTCGCCGAACTGCGACATGGGGCACTCGCGGCGGACACGACGAGGCGACAGGCGCGTGAGCAGTTCATCCAGGACGTCGAGGAGACGATCGAGGTGCTGCCGTACACGAGGGCGACTGCGGCGGAACACGCCGCGCTGCTCGACCACGTTGGTCGCTCGGGGACACCGCGTGGCGCTCACGACCTCACCATCGCTGCGCACGCACGGCAGTCCGGGCGTCTGATCGTTTCTCTCGACGTTCATCGGCGGTCAGGGGCTCCTCGTCATCGACCGCGGCGAGCGCGTCTTGATCGGTGACGTCGTAGCCCTCGATGCTGTTCGAGCTCTGGATCGCGCGCGCCTTGCTCGACCGCCGAAGCGTTCCGGTCCAGCGTTGCGGCACACGCACATACCCCGACAGATCCGAGCGCATCGCGTGGATCTGCTCGATGACGGGGTGATCTTCCAGGTCAGGCTGCGGAGTCTCGTAGATGGCCATGTCGCTTTGTCTCTTACTAAGTGACATCAAGGTCGATTCCGTCCAGCGTGTCACTTAGCAAGAGACATGGCGAGACCCGACGTGCGCGCAGCACCTCTCCTCTGGAGTCGCCATACAAGGGTCCGGCCGTTGCGGGAACCCCCGTGGACCTGGCGGGTACGAGCCCCGGCCCTGCCTAGACTCCTGACATGCCGGTCGACACCCCCCTGGCACGCCTGCGGATCGCTTTCGACCTCTACGACCTCGGCGAGCAGATGATGCGCGCGCGTCTGAAGCGGGAGCACCCGACCTGGACCTCCGCTCAGGTGCAGGCAGCCATTGAGCGATGGCTGCGAGAGCGCCCGGGTGCCGAGTTCGGCGACTGCCCAGGACGTCCGATCACGCTGCGGGACATCGCGGCCGGTGATTGTCAACGGCGGTGAGACCACTGGTCAGGATTTCTGTGTCTGAGCCTCCTGGGGGTCGGTGGTGGGAGATGGTGGCGCGGGGCTGGTTGATCCAGGCCTCGGCGGGGGGTGCCGGCGCGACGGGCGGCCGAGTGAATCGGT
>CAKUSI010000028.1 GCA_934678955.1 uncultured Austwickia sp.
CATCATCGCTAAGCCCGTCACTCGGACTCTGCTGGTCGTCGGCGGGGTGCCGAGCGGCTTCCGCGCCTTCTGGAGCCCGGCTGCCGAGCGGGAGGCCCAGGTGCACATGCGCCTGAGGGCGTTGCCGCCGTCGAGTGTCCGGGAGCGATTCGACGTCTTGCTCGGGCCGACCGGCACAGGTGCGGAACGCTTCGTCGGGACGAAGGGCGCGGATCGGCAGATCCTTGCCGATTCTGCGGCCGCGGGCGCGCGGTTCCTGGTCACCGAGGATGTGGACGACTACGGGCTGGACGATCTTGCTAGCGTCGGTATCTCGGCGGTGAACGCCGATCTGTTCCTCGCCGCGCGGCTCACCCGCGATGCCTACTCGACGGTGATCGACCTCTTCGTCGAGCGTCAGCTCAACCCGCCGACCACGCCCGCGCAATTCCATGCCGCCATCGCCAAGAACCACCCGCGCCTGTTCGCCGCACACGCGGACCTCTACGAGGTCGAACCCGAACACGGCATCCACGGCGAACCGGAGGTGATCTTTCGCGGCGCGCGCTGCCTGCGCTGCGAGCAGATCATCGCCGACCCCGCCACGATCGTCGACGGGCTCGGCCCGGAGTGCCGCTGAGCTACAGCCGCGGGGCGTTGCTCGGCGACGCGGCCGGAGGCGTCGCGGGGACGAACGGAGCCGCGGGCTCACGCCCCGCACCCTCCCGCGACCCGAGGTTCGGCTCGTAGGCGCGCACGGCCTCGATAGTCAGCTCGACGCGCTCAGCCTCTGGCCCGGCGGGCTCGGGTGCGGGCTCGTCCTGCATCGCGGCGAGCTGGGACTCGACGCGAGCGAGGTCTTCTTCGGCATCGGCGAGGGCCTGAGCGTGGCGGAACGGCTGGCCCAGGCGCTGCTGGGTGCCGGCGACGCTCTGCTCGGCTTCCTCCAGGTCTTCGCGGGCCTGATCGAGGAGTGCGGAGATGCCGCTGACGCGGTTCTCGATGCGCTGCACGAGCCCGAGCCCGGCCTGCAGGAACGACTCCTTCGGCATCGTGAACCCGGAGCGGGGCACCTCGGGTAGGGAGACAGTCACGTCGAGCGTGGCGAGCCCGGAGCGGGCCTCGACGTGGATGTCGAAGCCGGAGATGCGGCCGATGATCCCGAAGTCTTTGTGCCCGTACCGGGGCAGCCACTTCAGCCCGGAGTCGCCCATCCATGCGGCGAGGGCGTGGGCGGCTTCGGAGCGGGAGTCGTAGTCGCGCATGCCGAGGGTGATGCAGAACTTGTCGCCGCTCGTGTCGGTCATCCGCGGTGCGGCGGCTTCCAGCCCACGAATGTCTGCGGCGGCGCGTTCAGCGGATGACCGGGCGCGGTTGCCAGTGTGGACGAGCATGTCCTCGTTGCGCTCATGCGCGCGCTGCAAGCGGCGCAGCCGGTTCACCTCGTTGAGGATGACGGAGTGCTCCAGCAGGAGCGGGTTGCCAGAGGCGATGGCCTTGGCCTCGGCCGCGGACAGCGCGGAAGTGTCGATCTCCTCGATCTCGCGGGCGTTGATCTTGCCACGCAGGAGCTGCGCGAACGACGCGGCCTTCCGCTCGACGGTTTGCCACATGTAGGAGTCGAAGGAACGCTCAGTGACGTAGCGGACGATCGCCACTTCCTCGTTCTGGTTGCCCTGCCGCATGATGCGCCCGTCGCGCTGCGCGATGTCGGAGGGCCGCCACGGACAGTCCAGATGGTGCAGCGCGATGGCGCGCGCTTGGACGTTCGTGCCGACGCCCATCTTCTCCGTCGATCCGAGGAGCACCGCGACGTGGCCGGCGCGAGCCGCGGCGAACAGGCGGGCCTTCTCCACGTCGGTCTTCGCCTCGTGCATGTACCTGACCTGCTCGGCCGGGATACCGCGTTGCACGAGCTGCTGCCGCAGCTCGTCGTAGGCGTTCCACCTGTCCTGGTTCGGGGTGCCGATGTCGGAGAACACGAGCTGGAGCGATCCGCGCATCGTGGAGGGCTGCCCGGTCACCGTGTCGAGGTACTCGTGGTCGCGGGTGCGCTCCCATATTCGGTGGATCGCGTCGGCGGCGACGTCGACCTTGCTCGGCCCGGAGGGGTCGCGGGGGATGACCATGCGGATGTCGAGCGCGGCCTTGCGGCCGTCGGTGGCGATCAGCAGCATGTTGTCCTCGTCGGGCCGCACCTGACGGGTGGCGACCTTCTCGGCGCGCTCGGCGAGGGAAGCGACGTACTGCTCCAGCTCGACGGTCGGCTGCACCGGCACGGTGGAGGGCGCGCGGCTGCCGTCGTCGCGCTGCACGAGCGCGGGCACGGGCAGGTCGAGGTCGTCGGCGGTCTTCACGTCGGCGAACACCGACCACATCCGCAGCAGCTCCTGCCCGTTCTGGAATCGGGCGAAGCGGGTCTTCATGCGGAACGTGCTGCCCGTCGGCGAGATCTCCATCTGCGTGACCAGCTCGCCGAACGTCGCCGCCCACGCATCGAACGCGCCGACCCCCGCCGACTCCAGCACGTCGGGCCGCAGGTATCGCTGCATAACGTAGGTCTCGGTGATCGAGTTCGAGATGGGTGTCGCGGTTGCCGCGGTCACCACCCGCTCGCGCCCCGCCGAGCGGAGGTATTCGAGCTTCATGTGCAGGTCGCTCGCGCGATCCGAGCCCTCGATGGCGGCATCGCGGATATTCGACTCCGTGGCGAGGTTCTTGTACATGTGCATCTCGTCGACGATGACGTAGTCGATGCCGGTGTCCTCGAAGCAGACGCCGCGGTCGCGGTCGGTATCGGTGCGCGCCTTGAGCTTGTTCTCCATCGCCAGGAGCTTGCGCTGAATGCGCTTGACGCTCATCCGCTGCTCGCCGGTCGCCTCGCCCAGCACTCGCCGCACGTCCTCCACCTGCCCGCGGATGTACTGCTCTTGGGTCGAGGCGCGCAGGGGGACCTTGGCGAACGCGCCCTGCGTGACGATGATCGCATCCCACTCGTTCGCGGCAGCGCGGGCAACGAACAGCCGCCGCTTGTCTGCCGTGAGGTCGAGGCTCGACGCCGCGAGCACGCGGGCGCGCGGGTAGATCTGGAGCCACTCGCGCCCGAACTGCTCGAGCATGTGATTCGGCACGACTACGACGGGCTTGCTGATGAGCCCCATCCGGCGCATCTCCATCGCGCCCATGATCATTTCCGCGGTCTTGCCCGCACCGACCTCGTGGAACAGGCCGGCGGCGGGCTCGGACACCATGCGCGCGACGGCAGCGCGCTGGTGCGTGCGTGGCTCGAAGTTCGACGCCAGGCCGGGCAGCGACAAGTACGCCCCGGCGTCGGTGTAGTCGCGGAGCACGATGGAGTTGAAGCGCCGGTTGTACTCGTCTACGAGTGCCTGCGCGCGAGCCGGGTCTTCCCACACCCAATCGCTGAACCGCTCCTGGAGTGCGTCCGCCTTCTCCTGAGCGGCGGCGGTTTCGACGGGGTTGAGCACGCGGCGCACCTTGCCGTCGATGTCCTTCTCCTCGTCGTAGACGAGCATCGTCCGCTGCTCCATGACGGCCTGGGCGATGTCCGGCGCGGGGCGGCGCGGTGTGCCCCACTCCGAGGTGGAGAGCAGGCCCTGCCGTCCGCCGCGGATCTCCCACATGCCCGGCAGCGGGTTCTCGACGCGCACGTCTTCGGCGCGCAGGATGCTCCGCAGGAACCGTTCGTGCACGTCGGCGCTGATCCATACCGCACCGAGCTTCGCGTGGATGTCCTGGATGCCGAGTGGCGCGGGCAGTGCCTCGGCCAGCGCGTCCACGTTGATCTGGAACTCCGGGTCTTGCTCCGCGCGCAGGCGGGCGGCTTCGAGCTTGACCCGCACATCGCCGGACAGGTACTCGGGGGCGTGGATGAGCTGGTCGGTCGTCGGGTCGGCGAACACGAGGTTTCCCAGCGCCTCGCGGGCGTCGTGATCGCTCATGCCGAGCAGGTCGGCGATGAGGGGGAGGTCGATCCCGCCGGTTCGGTCGAGGCTGACGGCGATGGCATCGGCGGGGCTGTCTACGCCTTGTACTTCGGCTCGCGGCACCACCACGCGGTGGCTCATGATTGCAGCGGGCGATGCGGACTGATCCTCGTCATCGAACTGTTCGAGTGCGAGCACCAGGGGGCCGAACGGATCGGAGCGCAGCAGGCGGATCGCGGTCGGCACGATGCGGGCGAAGGTCTCCTCGCCATCCTCGTTCGTGCGCCCGGTGGGGCGCAGCGTGTAGCGGTTCAGCGCCCCGTAGGTGCCGACGTACTTCAGGTAGTCGCGACGTAGCGTCGTGCGGGTGAGCACGATGTCAGGCGTGTCGTCCACGCTCGCAGACTCCGCGGTCAGCAGGCGGGATGCCCCGTCGCGCAGACGTAGCAGGATGCGCAGCTCGCGCTCGGCGGACTTCGGCACCGCGAGCGGCTCCAGCCCGCCCGAGACCACGGTGCGGAAGCCGCCGCTCTCGCTCGCGACAATGCTACCGTCCCACAACTCCGGCGCCGACGGCGTGAACGCGGCCCGGCGCGCCTGCTGCTCGGCGGTCCGCTCCGTGACCGTCAGCCCGGCACGGCGAGCGGAGAACACGAGCTGGTCGACGGCGACCGCGAGTTCCGCCTCCAAGTCGGCCAGATCGGTCGTGATGGTGAGCGTGGCCGCGTCGTACATCCCGTGGCCGACGCCGACCTCCCCGAGCATCTGCTCCGGGTGCTCATCGAAGTAGCGGTTGATCCGCATCGGCACGCCGTCGATGGGCAGCTGCGCGACCTTCTCCCAGGCGTCGTCGCGCATCTGCTCGCCAGGCAGACGACGCCGGAACACGAGCAGGTCGGTGACGACCTCCGTCCCTGCGGCGCGACGGTGCGCCCCGGTGGGCAGGCGGATCGCGCCCACGAGGTCGGCCAGCTCGTTCATCTCCCGTCGCGCCCCGGGGTTCTGTGCGTCCAACGTGTAGTGCGAGGTCAGCACCGCGACGAGGCCGCCCGGTCGGGTCAGGCGTAGCGACTTGATGATGAAGTGGTTATGCATCGACTGCCGGGTCGCGTTGTGCAGCGGATCGTGCAGGGTGACGTTGCTGAACGGCACGTTGCCGATGGCAGCGTCGAAGTGCCCTTCGGGCAGTCGCGTGTCGGCGAAGGACTCGGCACGGACGGTCGCGTGCGGATACAGCTCGGCGCAGATCGCCGCTGTCAGGGGGTCGAGTTCCACCCCGGTCATCTGGGCCGATTCTGGCGCGAGGCCGATGAATGTACCCGACCCGGAGCCGGGCTCGAGGACCGCACCGCCGCGGAACCCCAGCCCGGCCAGCAGCCGCCACACCTGCCGGGCGATCATCGGGTCGGTGTAGTGCGCGTTGATGGTTGTCCGCTCCGCAGCCTCCCACTCGTCATCGCCCAGCAGCTCGCGCAGTTCGGCGCGCTCGGCGTCCCACTCGGGTTTCAGGTCATCGAACACCTCGGGGATCGCGCCCCAGCTCGACCAGCGGGCGAGCACCCGTTGTCCGTCCGGGGACGCGGGGCGACCCGTGGAGTTCAGATCGTGGATGAGCTGGATGGCCTCCACGTTCGCCCGATAGCGGGCCTTTGCACCCGATGGCCCGAGGTCGTCCTGGGAGGCGGGAACGAACCGGGGCGCTACCGCAGCTCGCGGAAGAAGCGGATCGTCGCCGCCTCGGCGAGCGCCGCCTGATTCGCCCGCATGTATTCCCGCGGGGGCTCCGTCGCCACGAGCTCCAGCAGGAACTCGACGCTGAGCGCCCACTTCTTCGCCAGTTCCTCCAGTTCCACGGAGGAGGGCATCGAATCCGGGCAGTCCTGCATCCGCTCCGCCCAGAGGATCAGGTTCTCGTCGGAGGGCCGGGTCTGCTCCCATTCCTCTCGCGCCTGATCCAGGGGCAGGCTCGGGTCGGTGATCCACGCCAGTTGCGACATCACGACCTCCTCCGCCTGCTTCCGGGCTGCTGTCAGCCGGGCGACCTTCTGCAAGAAAGTCTCCCCCTGCCGGTCGCTCCCCGCCAGCATTGACGCGAGGTTCGTCACCTGCGTCTGCATTTCCAGGCCCATCGCCTTGAAGAATGCCGCCGGATCGCTCAGCTCCGCGACCCTGCTCGGGGCCGTCGTCTGCCAGTGGGACAGCGCCATCTGGCCGTACTTGTTCATCGCCTGCTCCAGCATCCCGAGCCGTGGCGAGCGCGGCGTCGGCCGCGGGCTCGTCGAGCCCCCACAAATCGAACTCCAGTTGCCCCGGCCAGGGCTTCCGGGATCGCTGCCGCGCCATTCGCAGTCACCGCCCGCGCCTACTGCTCCGCCGCGAGGCGGGCGTAGAACTCGTCCTCGATGGCCTGCCTGCGCGCCACGTCCTCCTTGACGAACTGCGTGAAGTCGGCGTCCCGGTTGGGGATCACCGTCTCCACGGGAGCGGGGCGCTCGTCCTCGCCCGGCCACACCGCCTGCCGCGTCGGGCGATCCGTGTTGAGCTTCGTGCCGCACGCGGTCACTGCGTCCCGAAGCTGCGGCATGAAGGCCCAGAGATCTCGCCACCAGCCGAACGGTGCCGAGCCGTGCTGCTTCTTGTCGTAGGCATTCAGGTAGTGCTGGCGCAGCGCCGACAGCGGCCACACCAGCTCCGGGTGCCGGTGCCAATACGGCGGCACGACGTTCACGCTCAGCCCGAACTCGTGGCGCAGCCAGTTCACGAAGGCGTTCAGCTCCAGCCACTCCACCTGCGCTTCGGCCGCGGTCAGGATGTTCCAGTTCACCGGGCGCGGCGGCTCCGGTGTGTCCTCCGCCTCGGGTTCCTCCTCCTTGGTCGGCCTCGACGAAGTCGTTATCGGGTCGGGCTCCGGTTCTTCGAGCGGAGGCACGTCGAAGTCGGGGTCATCGGGCGGGAACAACGTTTCCTCGATGGTCATGACTCGGCCTCACAGCGTCATCGGACGGGGCGACGGCTGCTGCGGGAGGGTCGGGTCGGGCGCTTCGATGGGGACTCTCTTGACTTGCTGCGAGCGCGAGCGGCCACGGTCGACGGCGTAGCTCGTGCGGGCAGCATCGGGGCCGATGTGCGTGGCGATGAACTCCTCGCCGCTGACCGTCTCACCATTCTTCTCGTAGCTGAACTTCTGGACGTGGCCGCTGGCGACGAAGTTGTCGCCGCGCGCGAACTTCTCGTAGGCATGTTCTGCGCTGCGCCGGAACATCTTGAACGGGTAGAACTTCGTCTCGCCTTGGGTGAACGAGCCGTCCGGGTTGCGCTCGAACTGCTCCTGACCGATCCAGGCGAACAACCGCGCCTCACCGCCCTCGTTGAAGGACAACTGCGGGTCGCTGGCGAAGAAGCCCCACAGGGACTCTTTGGTTCGCATCGGGATGCTCCTAACTTCTCCTGCCGAGAGAGGATTGCTACCCGATAGGTGCGCAGGCTCGACCGTCGGCGCCCCGGCTACTGTGATTACAGGACTGAGAGGCGAGCGTCGCCTGGGCAGAGAATGCGAGAGGTAGGTCGTCCAGTGTCGTTCGTGAACCACTCGACCGGCGAAGAGTTCGAGGATGAAGACGACTACCTGCGTTCGATGAAGCAGGATGACTCGTACCAGTTCTCATACGACTATGAGTACGTTGCCGACAGATTCGGCGACGGTGATGACGACGTGAAACTGGAGAACGCGAGGTTGAACGTCTCGCTGTCTTGGGACGACTCCTCAGCTCCGGGATACGTCGTCTCGTACACCGTCGATTCGCCGACCCCGATTCCAAACGACTGGACGGGCGACGCTGACCAGATCTTCAGTGACTTGTGGCTTGCCGTTACCGCGGACCTGAGTTCCCTTGGTATCGGCTCGGAGCTGCACAAAGACTGGCCGATCTAGCGTCCGCGGTGGGTGCCGATCTGGCGGTCACGCGAAGTTGGTCAGTCGCCGATGGCTGTTGCCTCACCTATCCCGGCGGTGCCCGGCTGCATGAGCGACTCGACCTCGGCGCGCTGAGCGAGCAGCGTCTCGGCATCTGGCCGATGGAGCCAGTAACGCATGGTCGTGATGATCGGTGGCGCGGAGCGCAGCAGCACGAGTGAAGTGCCCTGGGGCAGGGTGCGGATGTCTTCGACCTTCATGGCCGGAACGCGGCGGATCGAGCGTTGATTCGAGCGCAAGCCGCGCTCGCCGATGGTCACGGACTCAGTCGTCTCGTCGCGTTCGCCGATCAGTGTGGAGATGTCGTGGAGGTGCCGTGTGTCCGTCCCGCCGCCGAGCACGATCTTTGTAATGCTCGCGTCCCACATCGCGGTCGCGGCGTCGTCGCCCCAACGACCTCGCGCCTGGGCGAGCGATTGGAACACGGGCATCACCGTGAGACCCGTGCCGCCGCCCTCCGCCATGAGGACCGGCAGCGAAGGCAGAGGCGCGAGGTTCCCGATCTCGTCGAGCGCGAGCAGCACGGGCGGGTCGAGCCGCGCGCCCGACGAGCGCGCGGCGATGCGCCGGGCCGTCTCTACGAGGTCTTCGATGAACGCCGCGACGAGCGACGAGGACGCCCCGGCTCCGGCTCCTGTCGCCAGCAGGTAGAGCGTGCCGGAGTCGCGCAGGAACGCCTCGGGGTCGAACTGCTCGTCCTCGCTGGGGCTGACCGCTTCCAGCACCCGCGGATCGGCAAGGGAGGCGAGTGAGAGCGAGACGCCCTGCCAGATTGAGTCGCGCGTGCGCGGGTCGGATTGCAGCATCCCGTCGAGTGACTCGGCCCATCCGGTCGCGGCCTGGGGGTGCGAGGCGAGAATGGAGACGGCATCCGCCGCAGCCGCGGGGTCGAGCGTCCAGCGGAAGAGCTCGGCGGGTTGCCGGTGGTCGAGGGCGGCGGCGTGTAGAAGCGCCTGAAGCGCCGTGCGCGTCTTGCCTTCCCAGAATCCGCCGTTCTCGACAGAGGGACCGGAGAGCCCGGTTCCCGCGGCGAGACCCGTGCCGCGGATCATCGCCGTCAGGGGCACCTCGCACCCGCGGATCGGTGACCATCGCAGACCCGCGGGCACACCCGCGGCGAGATGCTGGGGATCGAACACGGAGACCGGACCGCCGCGCGCCTGGCGAGCGCGGAGCGTCGCCGTGAGGTTGTCCGGCCGGGTCGAGGTCGTGATGACCGCACCGGGCGCGTCGAGGATGGTGTTGATGACGATGTTCGCGCCCTTCCCGGATCTCGGCGGGCCGATGAGGAGTATCGAGTCCTCGACGGATGTCCACACGCGCTTGCCGCGCGAGGTGCCAAGGAGGTAGCCGACCTGCTCGGGCTTCGGGTCGGTGAGCGAGGGGCGCAGCGTCTTCGCGCGACGCAGAAGGTCACGTTCGGATGCGGCGCGCTGCACGTCGCGCGCATCGGCGATTCCCTCGATCCGGTTCGGGTCGGCCTTGGTCCGCTTGACCAGCTCGCGCACCCATCGCCAGATGAACCACGCCGCGGTGCCGATGGCGGCGAGCAGTATTGCGACGGTGATCCAGTAGGCGACGGGGCTGAGCGACGCGGAGCCGAGTGCCGTGCCGGGGTCATCGGCATGGAAGACCACTCCGACTCCCGCTTCGAGACCCGCCGCGGGCTGGGGCGCGCCCGTGACGAACGCAGCGATGCTTCCGGCGAAGCGGAGCGCACCGGCCAGCAGCATCGCACCGATGACCGCGCCGAGGGCGAGGTTCGTCAGTTCGTCGCCGAACGCCCCGGCTCGAGGTGACGAGCTGGTCATGTCGGGTGTCCGACGATGCAGGTGCCCGAGACGCGGCCGAGCAGGATGACCTCGTGCGTGGGACTCAGATCGAGCAGACTCGGCTCGACGAGCGCCCGTGCTGTGCCCCCGCTGTCAGCCCCGGTGTGCCGGACGATGACGGCGACTGCGACCTCCTCACCAGGCACAAAGCCCTCGCCGTTCTGGCATGGGAGCGGGTGCGCTGGTTCGGTTGCATCTTGCGCAGGGCTGGTCTGGTCGACCGTAGCCGGCGGCTCGGGAAGGGATGAGCCGAGGAATGTGGGATGAAGCGGAGCCGTCACGATGTCCGTGTAGACCCTCCCGTCGAGTTCGTGCACCACGATGCGCACGGGTGAGTGGCGCTGCTCGACGACCTCGCTGATGATCTGCGCGAATGAGTGCCGGTGCCACGGCGGGGCGAACGTCGGCGCGCCGAACGGCTCCCCGTCGACGGCGACGCGGAGCGTCGCGTCCGGCTGCACCGTCATCGTCACGACCGGCAGCACGGGCGGCACGTTCGCAGAGACCTCCCGTTCTGCGCTCTCGGGGCGTGCGAGGCGTCGCCGGGCAAGTGTGATGGCCATCTCACGCTGTCCCAACTGCCGTGAGTTCGCGCGAGTGGTCTCGTCGGGGATGGCTCATGCACACTAGGTGCGCCCGGTGTGCTGGCGCGTTGACGAAGCTCAGCGAATCCTCGGAATCGTGCCAGTTGGTTCAGGAATATCGGCGTTCATTCGCCGCTCCTGAACTCGCACCACTCAGGCGCGCCCGCACCCCGGCTACCCGACGTTTAGCGCGGCGATCTGTTCCGGCGTGCCAGTGACGATGAGTCGCAGCAGGTGCTCTCAGCCGCGACGAGCTCTCGGAGGCGTCGGATGGAGTTATCGACCTTGGCGTAGTGGATGGTCAGGCGAGTATCGGTGCGCTCGGTCTCGAGTGCGTAGTCCTCGTCGAACGCTCGCGACTTCTCCACCTGCGCCTTGCCGGCAGCCGGGGGAGGGTGCAGGCGATCGGCAGGCCGTTCAGCGGGCCGACGTGCGTCAAGGGGTGGCCTCCTCATGGTCGAGGTCTTCGAGGACCTCGAAGGGGGATTCGATGTCGCCACGCCATGCTTCGATGCCTTCCCGGATCGCGAGGACCGCGACGACGAGCGCGGCGACGGAGTCCGCCCACGCCCACCCGAACAGGCTGTTCAGCAGCAGACCGATGAGGACGGTGCCGGAGAGGTAGATGCACAGCAGGAGCTGCTTGGCGTCGGCCTGCACGCTCTTGGAGCCGAGCTCGCGGCCGGTGCGGAACTCGAACCACGCCAGCACAGGCATCACGATCAAGCTCGCGACCGCGATCCCAATGCCCACCGGGCTGTGATCCGGCTCACGGACCCCGGTGAGGCCGAGGATCGCGTCGACGATGACGTAGGCGGCGAGGGCGAAGAACGCGATCCCGATGATCCGGACGGTGACCTTCTCCCATCGCTCGGGGTCCTTGCGGGTGAACTGCCAGGCGATCGCGGCGGCGGAGGCGACCTCGATCACCGAGTCCAGACCGAACCCGATCAGCGCCGCCGACGAGGCGACCGCCCCGGCGGAGAGGGCGATGACCGCCTCGATGACGTTCCAGGTGATCGTGAAGAAGACGATGAACTTCACCCGACCGTGCAGTCGGGTCCGGCGCTCGTCGGTCAGCGTCGCCGTGCTCATCCGGCGATGGCCTCGGTGTCGCAGCAGCCCGGGACCGTGCACGCCGGGTCCAGGCACGGCGCGCTCTCGTCCACCGCGAGCGTCACGTCCACGAGTGCAACGAGCGCCGTGGCCAGGTGCGGGTCGGCGATTTCATACCGGGTCTGCCGGCCCTCAGGATCGGCGACGACGATCCCGCAACCGCGCAGACAGGCCAGGTGGTTCGAGACGTTAGTGCGGGTCAGGTCCAGGTCGCGGGCGAGCTTCGCCGGGTAGCCGGGCTGCTCCAGAAGCGACAGCAGGATGCGGGAGCGGGTCGGGTCGGCCATCGCCCGGCCGAGCCGGTTCATCACGTCCACCCGCGAAGTAAGAGTCAGCATGTAATGACCATACAGTGAATGATGACCTATTGAAGGCTGTGAAGATAGGAGCTATGCGAGCGGTTGCGGAGTGGATGGAGCGGCACCAAGTGACGCTCTACCTGGCCGCGCTCGTCGTGGGCGCCGCGGTCGGCCTCCTCGCCCCCGTCGTCGCGCATCCGGCGGAGTTCGCGATCAGCCCCGTGCTCGGGCTGCTGCTCTACGCCACCTTCCTCGGGGTGCCGTTCACCAAGATCGGGCAGGCGTTCCGCGACTGGCGCTTCCTTGCCACGGTCCTGGTCGTGAACTTCGTCCTCGTGCCCGTCGTGGTGTTCGTTCTTTCGCGGATCGTCGCCCACGACCAGGTGCTGCTGGTGGGGGTGCTGTTCGTGCTACTGACCCCGTGCGTGGACTACGTCATCGTGTTCACCGGCATCGCGGGCGGCGCGAAGGACCGACTGCTCGCTGCCGCCCCGATCTTGATGCTCGGTCAGATGCTCCTGCTGCCGCTCTACCTGCTGCTGTTCGTCGGTCCCGAGTTCGTCGAGGCCATCGACCTCGCCCCATTCGTCGAAGCGTTCGTGCTGCTCATCGTCCTGCCGCTTGTCGCGGCCGGACTCACTCAGCTCGCCGCCGCGCGCACCCGCAGGGGAGCCGCGGTGCAGGAGGTCGTGCTGGGGGCGATGGTGCCGCTGATGATGCTCACCCTCGCCGTCGTCGTCGCCTCCCAGATCGCCGGGGTCGGTCAGCAACTCGGTGCGCTCTTGCTCGCCATCCCCGTCTACGTCCTGTTCGCCGCGGTCATGGTCCCGATCGGCGCCGCAACCGGCAAGGTCGCCGGCCTGGACGTGCCGGCGCGCAGGGCGATCGTGTTCAGCGGCACGACCCGCAACTCCCTCGTCGTGCTCCCCCTCGTTCTGGCCCTGCCCGCCGCGTTCGACCTTGCCCCGCTCGTGGTGGTCACCCAGACCCTCGTCGAGCTCATCGTCATGGTCATCTTCGTCCGCCTCATCCCACGCCTCATCCCGACCCGAGCGTCGGAACCCGTTATCGCATGGGCCCGCCACCTCCGCGTCCTCGATCCCGACCTTCGCCCGGAGGACGTGCAATAATCTGCGTGTGGATGCAGATAAGAAGATTTGCGGGCTGAGCCCGGACAGCCAGTTCGTCGAACTCGCCGTCGAGGTCTTCGCGATGCTCGCCGACGCGACCCGGGTGCGGATCATCCTCGCGCTGCGCGCGGCCGACGAGCTCTCGGTTAACCAGCTCGCCGAGACCGTCGATAAGTCCCCGGCGGCGGTCTCGCAGCATCTCGCGAAGCTGAGACTGGCGCGGATCGTCGCGACTCGGCAGGAAGGACAACGGGTCTTCTACCGGCTCGAGAACGAGCACGCCTCTCAGCTCGTCTCGGACGCGATCTTCCAGGCCGAGCACTCCCTGGGCGGTACCCCTCGTCACCACCACGGAACGGATGAGGCATGACCGCGCACACCCACGACTTCCCGCACGAGCACGAGCACGACGGTCACACGCACGCCCGCGGCGGGCACTCGCTTGGCGGGCACGAGCACCCGACCGGGTTCAGGGGCTTCCTCTACGGGATTTTCGTGCCCCACTCACACGATGCGTCGGACTCGATCGACAACGCCCTGGAGGCCAACACGGAGGGCATCCGGGCGCTGAAGATCAGCCTCGTCGTGCTACTGGTCACCACCGTCCTGCAGGCGGTGATCGTGGCGTTCTCCGGATCGGTCGCGCTGCTTGCGGACACGATCCACAACTTCTCTGACGCGCTCACCGCGGTCCCGCTCTGGATCGCGTTCGCCCTGTCCCGCCGCGCGGCGACCCGCCGCTACACCTACGGCTACAACCGCGCTGAGGACCTCGCGGGCTTGTTCATCGTGTTGATGATCGCCCTGTCCGCGGTGCTCGCCGCCTGGCAGGCCATCGACCGTATCATCAACCCCCAACCCATCGGCTACCTCGCATGGGTCATCGCCGCCGGCGTTGTCGGCTTCCTCGGCAACGAGGCCGTCGCGATCTACCGCATCGGTGTCGGCCGCAAGATCGGCTCCGCCGCCCTCGTCGCCGACGGCATCCACGCCCGCACCGACGGATTCACCTCCCTCGCCGTCGTGATCGGCGGCATCGGCGTGCTCCTTGGCTTCCCCCTCGCCGACCCGATCGTCGGTCTGGTGATCTCCGCGATGATCGTCGTCCTCCTGATCGGCACTGTTCGCTCCGTCGGCCGACGACTCATGGACGGCATCGAACCCGAACTCCTCGACAAGGCCGAGCATGCCCTCGAGCACGTCCCCGAAGTCATCGGCATCGACCACGTCCGGCTCCGCTGGATCGGCCACCGACTCCATGGCGAAGCCGTCATACGCATTCCGGACGTCTCGCTCGCCGAGGCGAACAGGATCGCGGGCGCCGCCGAGGACTCGGTCAAGCGGCACCTGCCCAAAGTCGACGACATGTCCATCCGCACTCTCGCCCGATAACCCCCGCCCCGCCAGGCAGAAACTCACGGGTCCAGATAGGCTGAAACCGGCCCCGAGACCGTGAGTTCCCGGCCTACTCGGATTCAAGAATCGTGAACTTGTCGTCGTATTCGGTGTCGGGAACCTCGGCGAGCGCGGCCTGCACTTCGTCGGCGGTCCGCCCCGTGGCGGTCGCCAGATCGGCGATGGTGACAGGTTCGCCTTCGGCGAGGAGCTTCAGAAGGGGAGCCAGAGCCAGGTTTCCAGCCCGGTCTCAGCAGTGGCGAGGCGGTCGGTGATCGCGGCGGGTTCGTTGGTCATTCTCTTTTCCTTTCAGATGGATCTGGTGATGCGCTCAGAAGGCGCAGCAGGAGAGTTTGGAGACGTCGGCGGTGAAGGCTTGGCAGGCGATTTTGATGCCCTCGGCCATCGTCAGGTAAGGGCTCCACAGGTGGGCGACTTGGTCGGTGGTCATGGCCGCTTCGAGGATGTACACACCGGCGGCGGCGAGGTCGCCGGCGTCGGCGGCGACGGCTGTGATTCCGAGGATCTGGCCGGTGTCGGCGTTCTGCACGACCTTGATCACACCGCGCAGGTCGCGGTTGACGATGGCCCGGGAAACGTAGTCCAGGGGCAGTACCCGGCACTGGCAGCGGATACCGGCAGCGACCACTTGCTGCTCGGTCATCCCGACGGCTGCGAGAGCGGGACTGGTGAAGGTGACCCGCGGCAGGTGCCGGTAGTCGACCTCCCGGTTGGTGCCGGTGAAGGCGTTTTCCGCGACCAGGGACCCGTTGGAGGCGGCGACGTAGACGAACTGCGGATGCCCGGTGACATCGCCGGCCGCCCAGATCCGCGGGTTGGATGTCGCGAGCCGACCGTCGACCATGACCTCGCCCGAAGGGCCGGTCTGGATCCCGAGCGCTGCGAGGTTCAGTCCTTCGGTCACCGCCTGCCGACCCGTGGCGATCAGGATCCGGCTGGCACGGAACTCTTCTGCTCCACCGGATACGGTGGCCGTCGCGATGATGTCGCCGGTGTTCTTGTCGGTGCGGACCGTGTCGAGGTTCGCGCGGCGGACCACCCGGATGCCCTCGTCGGCGAAGATCCCCATCATGGCCTTGGACGCCTCGGGTTCCTCGCGGGACGCCAGCCGGGATCGGACCAGCATGGTGACCCGGGAACCCAGCCGGGCGAACAACTGCGCTTGCTCCATCGCCACGTAGCCGCCGCCGAGCACCAGCAACGACTCGGGAACCGCCTCCAACTCCATCGCTGAAGTTGAGGTCAGGTAGTCGACACCGGCCAACCCGTCGACCGCCGGGATGGTTGGGGTGGAGCCGGTGGCGATCAAGTAGTGCGCTGCACCGACCGTGCTCCGCGTCCCGTCCGCTGCGGTGATCTCCAACCTCGGGTCCGCCGTGGTACCGGCGAATGCGGCCGTTCCGGCTCGCAGGTCCCAACCGTAGGAGGCGATCAGATCCTCGTACTTCTCCGCACGCATGCCCTCGACCAGGGCGCGTTTGCCCTCGATCAGCGCGGGCATGTCCACCCGCCCGGTCGATGCGGAGATGCCCGGGAACCGTCCAGAATTTAGGGCAACGTGCCGGGCGTCGGCCGCCGCCAGCAGCGCTTTGGACGGCACACAGCCGGTGTTCACGCAGGTGCCGCCGATGACGCCTCGCTCGACCATCACCACCCGCTTGCCCAATTGGCTGGCCCGGATCGCCGCAGCGAACGCGCCGGCACCGGAACCGATGACGGCCAGGTCGAAGGAGGTCGGATCTTCCATGGCCTCAGCCTGCACCTTCCACTACGCTGGAAGGTCAAGGGATGCCGGAGGCTACTCCGGCGACGGAGGTGTACCGTGCTGATCGGTGAGGCGGCCACAGCGGCCGGGATGACGAGCAAGACCCTGCGGTTCTACGAAGACCGTGGGCTGCTCCCAGTCCCCAGCCGTGCGCGGAATGGGTACCGCGACTACAGCGCTGACATCGTGCCGCGGCTCGATTTCATCCGGCGCGGTCGGGCCACGGGCCTGACGCTGTCCCAGATTGGCGACATCCTGAAGGTGCGCGACGCCGGCGCCGCACCGTGCACCCACGTCCGCGACATCCTGAACAAGCAGTTGACCGACATCGACCAGAAGATCGCCGAACTCACGGCCCTCCGTGCCACGGTCGCCGAAGTCCGCGATACCACCGAAACCGGCGACCCGGCCAGGTGCACCGCACAGGACATCTGCAGCTACATCTGAGGCACCGTATCCGAGGGCAACCAGGCTAAGTATGACGACACCGACCATGCAGCACAGTTGCTCATGCTGCGGGCGAGAACTCCCGCGACGCAAGCTCCACGCCCTGGCGCACGACAACGCCTTCATCTGCCGCCGATGCGGCCTCTGGGTGGCATTGCGGCTCTCAGGCGACCGATCGGAGACCTCCGGGCTGAGTCCATGACGCACTGACGCGCCTGCTTGCTCGCATGTTCACCGAATGCCATCCATCATGCGATGCTGTCCAAGCTATTTCGGACACTGCCTGCAACCTCACCAGCGAGAACGTGCAGGTTCCGCAAACTTCGACCCCCGCATGGGCGCTTGAGGTCGGGGACCTTCATTGTTCCCGCCAAGCCGTCAAATCGCGGGAACATTAGGTCTTTCCTCTTGCCTTCTGCCCTGTCTCGTACATCGCAAGTTCGGCAGGGTGGAGCTGATGCTGGACGACGAACGAGCGGTTCTTGATCCTCCAGAGCCCCTGTCCGGTGCCGAGACCGGGTAGCAATCCCTGCTCCGTTCCGGTGAGTCCGAGGGCCTGCGCAGTAGCTCCGAGCTGATCGCTCTCCTGCCGGTAGATCACCCGTGTCTCGGCGTTGGCGAGCAGGGACGAGGCGAGCGCGCGCATCGCCGAGCCCTGGTCGCCTACGTTGTCGAGGTCGCTGAGCTTGTGGAAGATGAGCAGGTTGGCGATGCCATAGTGCCGCGCGAGCCGCCACTGTGCGTCCATCCGGCGCAGCAGCGCCGGATGTGACATGAGCCGCCACGCCTCGTCATACACGACCCACCTCGGGCCGCCTGCCGGGTCGAGAAGCGCCGACTCCATCCACGCCGAGGAACACGTCATGAGCACGGAGATGAGCGTCGAGTTCTCTGCCACCCGCGACAGGTCGAGCGACACCATCGGCAGTGACGGGTCGAAGCGCACGGTGCTCGGGCCGTCGAACAGCCCCGCCAGGTCCCCGGCCACGAGCCTCCGCAGCGCGTGTCCGACGAGTCGGCCGTCCTCGGCGAGCCTGCCGTCGTCGTCCTTGGGCTGCGGGGCGAG
Source organism: uncultured Austwickia sp. (assembly GCA_934678955.1). The sequence continues at coordinate 17,555 of CAKUSI010000028.1, forward strand.
GATGCGGTCGACCACCATCGGAAGGATCGGCACCTCGGCCGAGCGCACCGCATCGGCGAGCGCGAAGTCGACGGCGGTGTGCTCCAGCGGGGTGAGGCCGCGGTCGAGGACGGTCTCGGCGAGTGCGCCGATGAGGTCGCGTCGCCGGGAGGTGACCTGGCTTTGCCACTCGGCATCGCTGAGGCCCGAAGGCCGATGCCCTTCATCGAGCGGATTCAGCCGCGTAGACATCCCGTGCCCCAGCACGATCGCCCGTCCGCCGACTGCTTCAGCGACAGCCGTGTGCTCGCCTTTCGGATCGCCGGGGACATATACCCGCCGACCGAATGGGATGGAGCGCGTGTAGAGGCTCTTGGCGAGCGAGGACTTGCCGGAGCCGACGATCCCCGCGAGGACGATGTTCGGTGCGGTGATGAGGCCCTGCGCGTAGAGCACCCAGGGGTCATAGACGAACGATGCCCCGCTGTAGAGATCCTGGCCGACGAACACCCCGGCAGAGCCCAGTCCGCCCTCGGCGAGGAACGGATACGCCCCGGCCAGCGTCGCGCTCGTGTCCTGGTGACGCGGCAGCCGGAATCGGCCCGGTGTGCGGAGTGCCGCGGGCCTCGTCTCGCCGGACGGTGGCAGGTAGGTCGTCGCCCGCCGCGCCTCGCGTTCGGCCTCCCACGCCGCGCGCGCCAGATCCTGCTGCGCCTTGCGGTCGGCGGTCTCGATCTTGTTCGCCGCTCGCCGTCGCGCCTTCCGAACGGCACGGCGCTCGCCCGCTGGGTCGAGCAGGACCGCGGTGTGCAGGCGCTCGCGGTCGTCGGGACTCATAGCGACAGCCCCTTTGGCGAACTGACGGGGTGGGCCTCGAACGGATCGCGTGAGAACGGGTCCAGCTCAGGTCGGCTGGCGACAGGTACCGGGTGCCAGGCGATGTAGCTCGAATGCTGCGTCGCCTGATCGACGGCAGTCTCGGCCAACTGGACGAGTTCTGCGGCCTTGCGCAGGGCGTTGGCGGCGGCCCAAGCCTCATCAACCCCAGCCTCGTGGTCGCCATTGTCGAGAAACGCGTTGTCCTGGTGCCGAACGTGCGCCGCCGCGACCTGCTCCAGCACTTGCTCCAGGGAGCGCAGCGTCCCCAGCAGCTCGCCGACCACCTGATAGGTGTCCGCGGGGTCGGCGAAGGCGCGGCTCGCATGAGCGAGCGCCCGCACCGCCTGGCGGGTCTCCGTGGCGTCCTGCACGGGATTGCTGAAGGTCGGCATGGCCACTCCTTCCGGGGTCGAGGGCTGGGTTTGTCACACGTCCCGACAGAGCGGGAGCGCGGCGGCGGCGAATGCGGTGGCCTGCTGGCCAACGAGGCGGCGCGTCTCACAGGACGCCTGCACGGCGGCTTGCTCGATAGCGGCGACGGCGGCATCCAGCTCATCGACCGTGGGCGCGGAGACGGAGATGAGGCCGGTGTAGCGAAGGACTCCATGTCCCGCGGTGAGATCGGACTCTTGCTGGAGCAGGTCCTGGTACTCGGCCGTGCGCGAGGCATCCTCGACCTGGCCGATCTTCGCGCGCTGCGTCGCATCGGAGAGAAGACCGACCTTCTTCTTCCGCAGGTCGCGAGCCGCGATGTCGGCGCGAACCGGCGTGCAGACGAGCGAGAACGTGCGTTGCACTCCCGAGGTAAGCAACAGAGGGGCGAGGAATCCGGGGAACACCTGCGAGCGGGGCCATTCGGAGAGCCAGAGCACGGTGTGGTAACCGGAGTCGGTTCTCACGCGATCCCAGCTCTCGGTCACCGCGACCGGCCCCGCGGTGGCAAGGAAACGTCCGATGTCGGCGTGCCTCTCCAGCGCGGGCGCGGCAGCCGGGTCGTAGGCGGAGCGCAGGATTACAGCGACCTCGCCAGGCGCGAGCCAGCCGGTCGTGGCGAGGTCCGCAGCTCGCAGCGCAGCGACGAGCGTGGTCATCTCCTGACGCAGCACGGCGGCAGCTCCACGGATGCCGCCGCCCGCGGAGCGGATCTGTCGTCCCGAGGTGTTCATATCGAGCGCAATCGAGATGGTCGTCGCATGGCGCTCGCCGGTCGGCCCAGCACGCTCGATCAGCTCTCGGTATGTAGTCGCAGGCCAGGAATCATCGTCGGCGCCGTGCCTGGCCCACCATTCGGCGAGCCCCGTGCCGGACTCCGGCAGTGTCCGCTCGCAGACCTGGAGCCGGGCGATCCGGCCCGAGCGACACGCCGTAGCGAGCACCCGACCCCAGCCGTTGATCCGCCGCTCCTGCTCGCCCGGATCGAGCAGCACGAACGCCGGGTGCGTCACCCCCAGAACCGCGGTCAGGGTCTGAGCGTGGGGGTCGTGCACCATCGCCGCGCCCGTCTCGGGATCGACCCATTCGCGCAGCGCGGTCGCATCGCCGGGGAGCGCGAGCGTGCCGACGGGACGCGGCTTGATGACGCGGCGGCGGAAGATCAACTGCCCTGCGGTGCTCCGCCACATCCAGCGCGACACGATGGGCAGCCAGTCCACCAGCTTGCGGCCGCCCGCGGGGACGACCGCGAGCAGCAGACAGCTGAGCCAGATCGGGGATGTCCAGACCAGCCCCATGCCGCCGCCCGTGTAGATCGTGGCGACGACGGTGACCACGCCGATGCCCAGCACGATCAACTGCGAGATCGACAGTCCGAGCAGGATGCCACGGTGCGCGAGTCGGGAGAACTGCACGGGGGAGACCTGCTGCTCGGGAGCCGGAGGGTGCTGGGTGGCCATGTTCTACCCCTTCCTCGGCGCTACGGGTATCGGCGGCGTGGATGTCTCTGCGTGCCCGGCTGCTGCGCCGCCGACCGCGGCACCGACTTTCGGCCCAGTCGTCGCTGCGGCTTTGACAACCTGCGCCCCGACGACGGCTGCGGCCGCGGGGCCGGCCGCCGCTGCCCCGGCACCTGCCGCGCCTCCCGAGGCCGCCGCCCCGCCACCGGAAGCGGCCGCCCCGCCACCTGCGCCCGCAGCGCCGCCTGCTGCGCCACTTGCAGCGGGAGCTGTGCTCGGCGCGGGAGGAGTCCCGCCTCTCGCGCCGCTTTGCCCTCCGAGGACGGACTTCGCCGCGTTCGGCTGGGCCTTGACCGGCAACGGAACGGGCCGGTTGAGCGCCGACTTCGCTTCCTGCTCGCTCGACATCGCGTGGTACATGTCGAAGCCCACGAACGAGATGAACTTGTACGTCAGGTACGGCGCGAACGCGGCGATGAACATCAACACGACACCCGAGATCGGGTCACTGATCGAAGCGAGGTCGAGGTCGATGGGCGCGCTGATCTGCCCAATGGCGACGAGGAACACGACGACGATGACGAGCTTCGAGAAGATGAGCGCCACGACGAACGCCGCCCAGCGTCCGAACCAACCCTTCGCGGCATCCCAGGTGAACCCGGCGAGTGCGATGGGCGCGAAGACAATGGCGACCAGCAGCAGCGCCTTACGGATGAGCAGCGTGAACCACACGATGCCCGCACCCGCGATGCCGAGCCCGGCAAGGAAGATCGTGATGATCGCACCGACGCCGGGCGAGGCGATGTTGATCGTCGTCAGCCCAGCGGCGAGCAGTGCCATGCGGTCGCCGATGCTTTCCATCGTGTTGCCAGTCGCCTGCACGATGCCGATGGTGAGCTGATCGGTGACCTCCAACAGGGTCGCGGTGAGGGTGATGGCGACGAACGATCCGAGCACCGACTTGGCAAGTCCCACGCCCGCGCGCGACAGTGCCATCGGATCTCGATGCACGAGCCCGGTGATGAGCTGGAGGCAGAAGAAGACGAGCATGACGAAGATCGCCACCCCGAACAGCACGTTATAGACCGAGACGTACTGGCTTCCGGTCACGTCGACGAGCGTGGTCGAGTCGAACACCGTCCACACGCTCTCGAACAACCAGGCGGCGGCTTGCCCCATTGCCTGCGCAAGCCAATCGAACGGCGCGGAGATGAGCGACGCAGTTCCCTCACCCACGGCATCGCACACTGACGCGATGACGGGCACATCGCAAACACTCATCCGCTCAGCCATCTCAACTCGGTCGTGGTGCTAGACCGACTGGCCGACGTTCCAGAAGAAGTTGGAGCCTGCCCCGCTTTTCCGGACACCTGAGTTGAGGCGATGATCGTCTCGGAAGGAGTCCGTGAGATGCCTG
>CAKUSI010000029.1 GCA_934678955.1 uncultured Austwickia sp.
CAGGTCGAGCCGACCTGCCTACACTGATGGCATGTCACTGAGCGCATCTGAGTTCTACGAAGCAGGGATGTCGTTGCCTCCTGCGGTGCGCAAAGACGTCGCGCTGCGGCTCTTGGATTCGGTGGTACGAGATCCGTCGTTCGATGCGGCGGCGGAAGAATGGCTGAACACAGCGGCTGCAGATGCGTACGACGCGCTCAGAACCGAACCCTCGCGTGCGATCCCGGCCGACGATGTGCGCGCTCATTTCGAAGCAAAGTGGGCCGCCCGTTCATGACGGGCGAGATCCACTACACGCCTGAGGCCGAGCGACAACTCCACCAATTGGATGAGTGGATCACCGAAAAGGCGTCGGGCGACATCGCGCGTCGGTTCGTGCTCGCGGTCATGACTCATTGCGAAGGCATCCTGGCATTCCCGAAGGCTGGCCGGAACCGCAACGACGTCCGGCCAGGCTTACGGACGACCACGTTCAAGAAGCGGACATTGGTTGCTTACTACGTGGACGACTCGTCCGAACATCTGGTGGTCAACGTCATCGGTATCTTCCATGGCGGGCAGAACTGGGAGGGCGCGCTGGCGGCGGACGGGGGTCGGTTCGCCGCTACTCTGCCGCCGTACCCCGAAACGGAGCAGCCATGACCTCCTTCTCCACCGACTTCTCGACCGAGCAGATCGAGCCGACGCCGCCGTTCGCGAACCCCGACCAGGAGCTGATCCACAAGTTCCTGGCCGACGGCGCCCACCCGATCCCGTTCGACGCCAACCCGATGGTTCGGGCCTTGCACGCGTCGCTGCACGCCGTGGACCTTGCCAAGGGCCGGGTGGAGCTGGCGTTTGAGCCCGATCCCCTGTTCATCCAGGGCACCGGGGTGCTCCAGGGCGGGGCACTGACCGCCATGCTCGACTTCGCCATGGCCTTCGCCACGCTCGCGTACCTGCCGGTCGGCGCCTCCTGCGCCACCATCAACCTGAGCACCGCGTTCGTCCGCGTCGCGCCGCAGGGACGCTACCTCGCGATCGGCGAGGTGGAGAAGGCCGGCCGCCAGATCGCGTACACGCACGCCCGGCTCATCCGGGAGGACCGCGGTCACGTCGTCACCACTGCGACCTCCACACTCGTGGTGGTGCCGCCGCGCTGAGCGCGGGGCGGTCCCCCACACCAAGGGGGCAGTCCCGGGTCCAACGAAGCCCGGCCGAGGACTCCCCATGAGGGCCAACCCCGGTCCGGCCAATCCCGGGCCCCTTGTCGGTGCGGACCCGTAGGCTGGCGCAGGACACCCCACCCGGGCTGAGGGCCCACGGCCCGCCACGAACGAGCGCGCCCTCTCCCGCCGTATCCACCCCGTCCCACCCGCGAGCTGCCTCGTGAACCCGCTTCGCCTCGTACGTCTGATCCGGGACGCCGGCCGCATCGCCGAGCCCGCGCCCCCCGCCCCGACCGCCGCGCCGGCTCCAGCTGGACCTGCCATCGGAACCGGCCGGTCCCTCCCGGTCGCCGACGACAATCCCGACCGGACGCCACAGTGCCCGCGCGCGCTCCGCGGCTCCGTCCACGTCCGCCACGTCGACGTCGGGTCCTGCAACGGGTGCGAGATCGAGGTCGGGCAGGCATTCGGGCCGGTCTACGACGTGGATCGGTACGGCGTCCACCTGGTCGCCTCGCCCCGGCACGCCGACGTCCTCGCCGTCACCGGCGTCGTCACCCACAACATGCGAGCCCCCCTGGAGCGCACGCTCGACGCCACCCCGCGGCCCCGAATGGTCGTCGCGATCGGCGACTGCGCGTGCGACGGGGGCGAGTTCGTCGGCGCCTACGGTGTGGTCGGGGCCGTCGGCGACGTCGTACCCGTCGACCTGCAGGTCCCCGGTTGCCCGCCAACCCCCGACGAGATCGTCGCGGCGCTGCGCCGCGTCTCGGGCCGGTGATCGCGGTGATCGCTGTGGACGCGCCGCTCACGCCGGCCACGGGGCTCGCGATCCAGACCGCACTCGCCGCCCTCGGGGTGGCGTTGGCCGTGATCACCCGCGGACGGACCCGCAACACCCTGGCCGGAGGTGCCTGCACCCTCCTCGGGCTCGTCGGCCTGGCCACCGGGATCGCCGCGATGCGCCAGCCCGGCGCGGACGGCGTGCACCTCACCCTCCCCCTACCCGGGCTGGGCGTGGAGTTCGCGCCGACCCCGCTCGGCGGCGTGTTCATGGCGCTGGTAGGCGGCGTGGGCGCCGTCGTCGCGCTCGCCGGCATCGGCTGCGCGCACGGACCCGCCGCGAGCCGCACCGCGTGGAGTGCCCTCGCGCTCTTCCTCCTCGGCATGCAGCTCGTGCCCGCGGCCGCGGACGTGGTCGCGTTCCTCCTGGCCTGGGAGATCATGGCGCTGGCCTCGACCGTGCTGATCCTGGCCGAGCACGCCGCGCGCGCGCAGGTCCGGGAGGCGGCGATCTGGTACGCGGTCATGACCCACCTGTCGATGGTGGCCCTGCTCGCCGGTTTCGCGCTGCTCGCGGCCCACGCGGGCAGCACCTCGTTCTCCCGGATCGCCGCCGACCCCCCGCAGGGTGCGGCCGCGTCGCTCGCGTTCGTACTCCTGGTGGTCGGGTTCGCCACGAAAGCCGGCCTGGTGCCCGTGCACGTATGGAAGCCGCGGGCCGACCCCGAGGCGCCGAGCCACGTGGCGGCGGCCACCAGCGCGGCCACGGTGAAGATGGGCGTGTACGGAATCCTGCTCACCACCGCGCTGCTGGGCCCGGGCCCGCGATGGTGGGCCGTCCTGCTCACGGTGCTCGGCGCGGCCTCGGCCCTCTACGGGATCCTGCAGGCGAGCGTGACCAGCGACATCAAGCGGTTGCTCGCCTACTCCACGACGGAGAACGTCGGGCTCATCGTGGCCGCCATCGGCATGGCGGGCGTGCTCCGGGGCGCCGGCCAGCCGGGTGTCGCCGACGTGGCGCTGGTGTCCGCGCTGCTGCTCGCCGTGAGCCACGCGGCCTTCAAGACCGTGCTGTTCCTCGGGGCGGGCGCGATCGAGCTCTACACGGGCTACCGCGACCTGGACGACCTCGGCGGCCTCCTGGCCCACCGCCCGATCACCGCCTGGACGTTCGGGTTCGCCGCCGCCGGCGCCTGCGCGCTGCCGATCACCGGGGGGTTCGTCGCCGAGTGGGTTCTGCTGCAGGCCCTGATCCACGCCGACGGGCGGGCGGACGGCGTCCTCGCCGTGCTCGCGCCCCTGACCTTGGGGATCCTCGCCCTGACGATCGGGCTGGGCCTCATGACGTTCGTGAAGGCCTGGGGCGTCGCCTTCCTGGCGCGCGCCCGGCAGCCGTGGCGGGATTCCGCCCAGGGCGGCGGTCGGCAGAGCCGCACGCTCGGGGCGGCGCAGATCGTCGGCGCCGCGGTCGTCCTGGGCAGCGGGTTGATCGCGGGCCCGCTGGCCCGGGGCCTCGGGGAGGCAGTCGGGGCGACCGGGATCGACGCGGTCGGCCCCCTCGGGCTGGCCCTGCCCGCGGTGGACGCGCTGCTCGACCCCGCGGCCCTCACCCTCCTGGTCCTGGGCCTGGCCGTCCCGACCCTGCTGGTGGTCGCGGCCCTGCGCTCGCGCGCGCCCCGCCGCGCGGTGGAGCTGCCCTGGGGGTGCGGCGGGGTCCGTACATCACCGCGGATGGAGTACACGGCGACGTCGTACGCGGAGCCACTCGTACGCATCTTCGGCGACGCGCTCCACCCGAAGCGCAGCGTGATCGTCGAGGCCGCCGACGACGCCGCGCTGCTCGCCTACACCGTGACCTACCGCCAGCAGGTGAGCGACGTCGTCGAGGAGAAGGCGTACGCGCCGCTGACCCGCGCGGCGAGCGCGGCGGGCGACGCCGCGCGCCGCGTCCAGAACGGCAGCATCCACCGCTACCTGGCCTTCGGATTCGTGGCGCTGCTGGTCGTCCTCGCGGTGGTGACGCTGTGGTGAGGATGCTGGTGATGACGACGTGGTGAACACCGAGGCGGTCGGCGCGATCACGGCCCTGGTCCTGCAGGTCCTGCTCGTCGCAGCGCTGACCCCGCTGCTGGTGGGCGTGATGCGCCAGGTCCGGGCCCGGATGGAGGGTCGCGTCGGGGCCGGCGTCCTGCAGCCCTACCGCGACCTGCGCAAGCTCGCGGCCAAGGAGCCGCTCGCGGCGGGTGGCTCCAGCCCGCTCCTGCGGGCCGCCCCGGTCGTCCTCGTGGTGGCGGGGCTCGCCCTGATCGCGCTGGTCCCGCTGCTGGGCACGGTCTCCCCCACGCGGCTGCCTGCGGACCTCTTCGTCGTGGTCGCGTTCCTGCTGGTGGGCACCGTGACGCTCGCGGCGCTCGGCCTGGAGCACGGCACCGCCTTCGGGGGTATGGGCTCGTCGCGGCACATGATGATCGCGGCGCTCGTCGAGCCGACCGTGCTGGTCTCGGTCTACGCCCTCTCGATCCGGGCCGGCACGTCCGACCTCTCCCAGATCGTGGCCGCCCGCGTCGCCGACCCGGTGTCGGTCCTGGCGCCCGCTGGCATGCTCGCCGTCGTGGCCCTCGTGGTCGTGGTCCTCGCCGAGTGCGGCCGGCTGCCCGTCGACAACCCGAGCACCCACCTCGAGCTGACGATGGTCCACGAGGCGATGCTGCTGGAGAGCGGCGGCCGGGACCTGGCGCTGCTGGAGTTCGGCTCGTGGCTGCGGCTGGCCGCGCTGCTGGGCCTCGTCGCCAACCTGACGCTGCCGTGGGGCATCGCCGCCGACGCCACCCTGGCGGCGCTCGCGGTCGGGGCGCTGGCGATCACCGGCAAGCTGCTGGTCGTGGGCGCGCTCGTCGCCGCCGCCGAAGTGTTCCTCGCGAAGCTGCGGCTCTTCCGCGTCCCCGAGTTGCTCGCCGGGTCGTTCACGCTCGGTTTCCTCGCCGTCACCGCCTCCTACCTCACCGCCTGAGCCGCCATGCCCGACGCCCTCCTCACCCAACTGGTCGCCTTCACGACCGGCGCGCTGCTGCTCACCGCGGTGCTGCAGACGTGGCGGCGCTCGCTGCCCGCGTCCGTGCGCCTCCTGGTGCTCCAGGGGCTGGCCCTCGCGGGCCTTGTGGCGACGCTCGGCGCCCGCGAGGGGCACGCCGAGGTCCTGGTGATGGCCGCGGTCCTCGCCGGCGTCAAGGGCGTCGCGCTCCCGTGGGCGCTGCTGCGGACCGCTCGCACCACCGGCGAGACCGGGGAGGAGCCCGGCGACAACCACCCGGTGCTCGGGGCGCTCGCAGCCGCCGGGCTGACAATGCTGGCGTACGCCGTGAGCCAGCCGGTCGTGGCCGCCGTCCGCGGGCTGCGGGCCGGCGCCGGCGAGCCCACGCCCTGGGACGAGGCGGCCGCGCTGGCGGTGCCGGTGGGGATGGCCCTCGTGCTCATCGGCCTCGCCATCCTGCTCCTGCGGCGCACCGCGCTGAGTCAGCTCGTCGGATTCCTCGTGCTGGACAACGGCATCTCGACGATCGCGGTGTTGACCTCCGGCGGGCTGCCCCTGACGGTCGAGCTGGGCGTCCTGCTCGACGTGCTGCTCGTGATCCTCATCCTGCGCGTCCTGGCCGTACGGATGCGTACGGAGACCGGGGCCACCGCCCTGGACGGCCTGAGGGAGTTGCGCGACTAGATGATCACCGACGTCTCCCCCCTCGCCGCCGCGTGGCTCTGGGTGCCGCTCGCCGTCCCCGCCCTCGTCGGCGTGCTCGCCGCGCTCGTGCACCGCCGGAGCCGGTGGGCCGCCTACCCCGCCCTGTGCGCCGCGCTCGCGATCCTCGCCTCCGGGGTCGCCTTGACCCTGCTGGTGCGCGACCACGGACCGATCCTGGCCGCGGGCGGGCTGCTGCGCGCGGACGCTCTTTCGGCGTACATGCTCGCCGTCGTCGGCCTGGTCGCGACCGTCTGCGTGGCGGGAGGCCTGCCGCAGCGCGGCGACCTCGGGGACCGCAGCCGCGAGGACGGAGCGTTCTGGGCCCTGCTGTGCGCGTTCCTGGTGGCCATGGGCCTCGCGACGCTCGCCGACAACCTCGGGGTGCTGTGGGTCGGCATCGAGGCAACCACGATCGCGACCGCATTCCTCGTGGGGCACCGCGGCGGGCGCGCGGCGCTGGAGGCGGCCTGGAAGTACGTGATTCTCGGCTCGGTGGGGGTAGCAATCGCCTTCCTCGGCCTCGTGCTGATCTACGCGGCGAGCCTGGCCGGAGGCGCCCCCACACTCTCGTGGGCCGCCCTCGCCGGCGGTCACGCGCTCGACCCCACGCTGGCCCGGATGGGCGTGGGGCTCGCGGTGTTGGGCTTCGCCACCAAGGCCGGCCTCGCGCCCCTGCACTCCTGGCTGCCGGACGCGCACAGTCAGGCACCGTCCCCGGTGTCCGGCCTCCTGTCCGGCGTGCTGCTGTCGGTGGCGTTCACGGCGATCCTGCGGGTGCAGGCGATCGCCGACGTCGCGCTCGGCCCCGGGCTGGCCCGCGGATTACTCGTGGTCGGCGGCCTGGGGTCGCTGGCCGTCGCCGCCCTGCTGACCCTCACCCAGCGGGACTACAAGCGGCTGCTCGCGTACTCCTCCATCGAGCACATGGGCATCCTCGCGCTCGGGGCGGCGGCGGGCGGCCCGCTCGGCATCGCCGCCGTCCTCCTGCACATCGCCGGCCACGGACTGGCCAAGTCGGCGATGTTCATCGTCGCCGGGCGGGTCCTGCACTGGACCGGGACGCACAAGGTGGCGGCCGTCCGGGGGATGCTGGCCCGCCGCCCCGACCTCGGGGGGCCGTTCCTCGTGGGGACGGCCGCGCTGCTCGGCTTCCCACCGTTCGTCACCTTCGTGACCGAGGTCGCGATCATGATCGCCCTCTGGCGCGCCGGCCTGGCCTGGGTGGCCGCCCTCGCGCTGGTGCTGCTCCTCGTCGCGTTCGCGGGCATCGGACGACACGTCCTGACGATGACCCTCGGCGTCGAGCCCGTCGAGCCCGTCGAGCCCGTCGCGCCGGAGGACGAAAACGAGTCGCAGGTCGTCCCCGACGACGGGGGCGTCGGGGGGGCAGGGGGATCGCACCAGTCCATGGGCGGCGACCTGCCCAGCCGGCGGGCCGATGCCCCGGTCGCGATCGCGCTCACGCTGGCCGCCGCGCTCACGCTCGGCGCCGTGCCGCTGCGGACCGTGCTGCTCGACGCGGCCTCCGTCGTGCCCGCAGGCCGCGCCGAGCAGGGGGTCGACCAAGGTTTCGAGCAGCGCGTCGAGACGATCTCCTCGCCAGGGGGTGGCGACCGATGACGCAGCCCCAGCTCACGTCGTACGAACTCGCGCGCGGCGACCTGCGCGGTCGGATCGCCACGATGCGCAGCGACGGCTGGCGCCTCGCGATGGTCGCGGCGCACGAGGACGGGCCGGGCGGCGGTCCGGCGACCGGGCTCCGGGTCGTCTACGTGCTGCTCAAGCCCGTCAACCAGCGCACCGAGCTGATCGTCCACGTCCCGCTCGACGACCCGTGGGTGCCCTCGCTCGCGGCCGAGGACTACGGGGCGAGCAGGTTCGAGCGGGAGATGCGCGACCTCTTCGGGATCGAGCCCCGCTCCCACCCGCAGCCGACCCCGCTCGTGCGCCACGCCCACTGGCCGGAGGATCACCACCCGATGCGTCGGGACGCCGGGCCCGCGGCGCCGGGCCCCGACGTGGCGGGCTTCCCGTTCCTTGAGGTGTCCGGGCCGGGCATCTACGAGATCCCGGTGGGCCCGATCCACGCCGGCCTGATCGAGCCGGGGCACTTCCGGTTCTCGGTGCTCGGGGAGACGATCGTACGGATGATGCTGCGGCTGTGGTTCGTCCACCGCGGCGTCGAGGCGCATATGGCCGGCCGCCAACCCGCCGACGCGATCGGGCTCGCCGAGCGTGTCAGCGGTGACACCGCGGTCGGGCACGCGCTGGCCTACGTCCAGGCGGTCGAGGCGGCGTGGGAGGTGCAGCCGCCGGAGGAGGCCCTGCTCGCCAGGGCCCTCCTGCTGGAGCTGGAGCGTCTCCACAACCACGTCGGGGATCTCGGGGCGATCGTCAACGACGTCGCGTTCGGCATCGCCCACCAGCACACGCAGCGGCTCCGCGAGTCGCTGCTGCGACACAACGCCGAGGTGACCGGCCATCGCCTGCTGCGGGGCGGGATCTCGATCGGCGGAGGCTCGCTGCGCGCCGGTGTCGACGTGGGGCTCATCCGCTCGGTCGCCGCCGAGGCGGAGCGGATCGTCGACCTCACGCTCACACACGGGGTGATCCGCAACCGGCTGACGGACACCGGGGTGCTCTCCCGCGACCAGGCGGCCCACATCGGCGCGCTCGGTTACGCCGCACGCGCGAGCGGCCTCGCCGTCGACGCCCGCGCGGACCACCCGTTCGTCGACCTGGGCCCTGACTTCGCGGTGGTCACCCAGGAGGACGGGGACGTGCTGGCGCGGTACGTCGTCCGCGCGCGCGAGATCGCCGTCAGCGCGCGGCTGGTGACCGCGCTCGCCGCCGAGCTGGGCAACGGCATGGGAGTCACCCCACCGCCGGGCACCGCCACGCTGCGGCGCTCGGGCTCCGGCGTAGGCGTGGTGGAGGCGTGGCGGGGCACCCTGGTGCACCGGGTGGAGCTATCGGCCAACGGTCGGCTCACGCGGGTGAAGATCGTCGACCCGTCGTGGTTCACCTGGCCGGCCCTGCCGGTCGCGTTGGCGGACACGATCGTCCCGGACTTCCCGCTGGTCAACAAGAGCTTCAACCTCAGCTACGCCGGCAACGACCTGTAGCAACTCACGGCAACACACACCCGTGAGAAGGGGCTGGGCGTACTCTGCACTCACATTTGTCGCCGGGTGCCGCCCGGGTCGTCGAAGGAGCCGACATGTCCGCAACGGAGCGCGCCAGCGCCGTTGAAGCGCACGAGCGCACCCTGTCCAAGGACAAGGATCCCTACGTCCTGGATCCCGCCAATATCCAGGAGCCCCCTACCCATTGGAAGGGCAGCCTGCGGTTCCTCGGTCCCGGCATGATCACCAGCGCGGCGGTCGTCGGCTCCGGTGAGTTGCTCACGGCCACGACGCTGGGCGCGCAGGTCGGCTTCATGGTCTTCTGGCTCGTATTCGTGTCGACGTTCGTCAAGGTGTGGGTGCAGGTCGAGCTGGCCCGCTGGTCGATCTCCACGGGCAAGGCCGCGATCACCGGCTACAACCAGGTGCCCCCGAAGATCCTCGGACGCGGCTGGATGGCGTGGCTCGTGCTGCTGATGTTCCTGCAGTTCCTCATCGGGCAGGCGGGCGTCATCGGCGGCAGCGCGCTGGCGTTCTCCATGCTGCTGCCGATCGGCGGGGACCCGTTCTCGACGCTCTCGATCGGCCTGTGGGTGCTGCTGCTCGTCGTCATCGCCATCGGGATCCATATCCTCAACCGCTACGAACTCGTCGAGAACATCTCGACCGTGCTGGTCGTGCTGGTCACCCTGTTCGCGGTCGTCGTGGTGTTCCTCGTGCAGTTCACGCAGTACCAATGGTCGATCGCCGACATCTCCGACGGGCTCCGCTTCCAGATCGCGGCCGGCTCGATGGGCGTCGCCCTGTCGATGTTCGGCATGACCGGCGTCGGCGCCGGCGAGATCACCGCATACACGTACTGGTGTGTCGAGAAGGGCTACGCCGCGTGGACCGGGCCGAACGACGGCTCGGAGGACTGGGTACGCCGCGCCCGCGGCTGGATCCGCGTCATGAAGATGGACGCCTGGGTGTCCTGGTGCATCTACACCGTCTCGACCGCGGCGTTCTACATGCTCGGCGCCGCCGTGCTGCACCCGCAGGGGCTCACCCCCAAGGGGACCGACGTGATGAGGGTGATCTCGAGCATCTTCGACAGCACGGTCGGCGCCTGGGGCGGCACGCTCTTCCTCATCGGGGCGGGCGTCGCGCTCTTCAAGACGATCCTCGCGAACGTGCCCAGCCTGGGTCGCCAGGTCGGCAACACCCTGTCGGTCTTCGGCGCGTTCACGTGGACGGACATGGCCGTGCGCGACAAGTGGATGCGGATCATCATGGTCGTGCTCCCCATCACCTGGGGGCTGCTGGCCGTCGCCGTGAAGTCGCCCTTGCAGCTGGTCATCATCGCCGGCATCCTCAACGCCCTCTTCCTCATGGGCGTCGCCCTGTCCACGCTCTACCTGTCGAAGTCCGAAACGGATCCGCGGGTCAAGGACGGCGTCGTCTTCCACGGCCTGCTGTGGATCTCGGCGGTCGCGATCTTCGCGGTGGGCGTCATCTCCCTGCTCGACCAGTTCTGATCGCGACCCAGGAGGTAGTCATCCCATGAAGGCCGTTGTGGTCCACAGCCCCCGCGACCTGCGCGTCGACGACATCCCCGACCCCGTGTGCGGGCCCGACGACGTGCTCGTGGCGATGGAGTGGGGCGGCGTGTGCGGCTCTGACGTCGCTTACTGGCTCTCGGGGGTGTCGGGGACGGCGATCCTGAAGGATCCGCTCGTGCTCGGTCACGAGGTCGCCGGGTACGTGGTGCAGGTGGGCCGCAACGTGACCGGCGTGCGGGAGGGCCAGCGGGTCACCGTGCACCCGGCCACGCTGGTCGGCGACCACTGCGTGCCCGCCGAGCTCGCGACCCGGACCAACCTGTGGCCGGAGGTCCGCTACTTCGGTTCGGCCGCCTTCCAGCCTCACGAGCAGGGCGGCTTCTCGGCGCTGCGGGTCGTGCGTCCCGACCAGATCCGGCCGCTCCCGGACGGCGTCAGCACCAAGGAGGGCGCGGTCGCGGAGCCCTTCGGGGTCGCGCTCCACGCCGTGACCCGCGCCGGCGACGTGTCGGGTCGGTCCGTGCTGGTCAACGGGTGCGGACCGATCGGGGCCCTCGCCGTCGCAGCCGCCAAGGCGCGCGGGGCCGCCGAGGTGTTCGCCGCGGACCTCTCGCCCGCCGCCCTGGACATCGCCCGCGCGATGGGAGCCGACGCGGTGATCCGCGTGGCCGATGGGGAGGAGCTGCCGCGCGACGTCGAGATCGGTATCGAGGCGTCCGGGGCGGCCCGGGCCATCGGCGGCGTGCTGTCCGCGGTCCGTCGCGGCGGCGTGCTGGTGCAGGTGGGCAACCTGCCGGCCGGAGAGGTCAACGTGGCCCTCGGGCAGTTGGTCACCCGCGAGATCGACTACCGGGGCTCGTACCGCTTCGTCGACGAGATCTCCGAGGCCGTGGCCCTGATGGACGGGGTGGTCGACGTCTCGCCGATCCTCACCCACTCGTTCGCGCTCGGGGAGGCGCAGGAGGCATTCGAGATCGCGGCGGACCGCTCGAGCGGGTCGAGCAAGGTGATGCTGCAGCTGTCCTGACGCACGGGCCGGCGGCTCTCCTGGCGAGGCCTCCCGCAGCGACGGGTCCGGCCCGTACGCTCACCCACTGACCAGGCCGAGTTCGAGGGCGCGCAGGACGGCCCGCGTGCGGTCGCGCACGCCGAGCTTGAGCAGCACGCTGCTGACGTGGTTTTTCACCGTGCCCTCGGCCAGGTGGAGGGCGCTCGCGACCTCGCGGTTCGAGTAGCCGGCGGCGACCAGCCGCAGCACCTCCACCTCGCGCTCGGTCAGCGCGGGCGCGCCAGGCGGGTATGCCTGCCCGCCCTGGCCCGTCGGCGGCGCGGACCCGGCGGCCAGCCGGTCGAGCAGCGCGGCGGTCACCGCCGGCTGCACCAGCCGACCGCCGGCGGCCACGGTCTGGATCGCGGACACGAGCTGTTCCAGCGTCACGTCCTTCAGCAGGTAGCCGCGGGCGCCCTCGCGCAGCGCCCCCAGCACCGCCTCGTCGTCGTCGAAGGTCGTCAGCACGAGCGCGGGTGGCGCCGGCCGGTCCGGGGTCGCGGCCTCGCGCAGGGCCCGCAGCGTCCCGATGCCGTCCAGCCGGGGCATCCTCAGGTCGAGCAACACCAGGTCCGGCCGGGTGCGCTCGATCAGCGGCAACGCGTCCACGCCGTCCGCGGCCTCGCCGACGACCTCGACGCCCCCGGCGATCGCGAGCAGGCTGCGGATCCCCTGGCGGACCAGGGTCTGGTCGTCGACGAGCACCACCCGGATCGGCGTCGACGACGAGCGCTCGGCACCCGCATCCGCACTCGCACTCGCACTCGCACTCGCACTCGGCGCAGCGTCGCCCGCCGCGGTCACGTCGCCTCCCCCGTCGTCACGGGCAGCCGCCCGACCACCCGGAAGCCCTCGCCGGGCGCGCTGTGCACGGTCAGGATCCCGCCGGCGGCCGCATACCGCTCCCGCATCCCCCGCAGCCCGTTCCCCCACCGCACGGGGCCCACCAGGCCGGGCCCGTCGTCGACCACCCGCACCACGACCTCTCCCTCCTCGCTGCGTAGGTCCACCTCGACGCGGTCAGCCCCCGAGTGCCGGGCCGCGTTGGTGAGCGCCTCCTGAACGCCATGGAACACCGCGTCCGCCTGGGCCATCGTGAGCGGCGGCAGGTCGTCGAGGTCGAGGCGTACGTCGAGCCCGGGGGTGGCCTCCGCGACCGCCCGCAGCCGCGCCGGAAGCCCGCCCTCAGCGCCGGTGTCGCCCGCCCCTTCCCGGAGGCGGCCCACCGCGGCCCGTACCTCCCCCAGCAGCCCCCGCGCGAGGTCGCGGCACTGGGCAACCGTCGCCTGCGCCGCGCTGCCCGCGGACACGTGTGAGGCGGCCTCCAGGTTGAGGGCGAGCGCGGTCAACTGGTGCCCCATGGTGTCGTGCAGGTCCCGGGCGATGCGCAGCCGCTCCGCCTCCCGGCTCGCCGTGGCCAGCCGGTCCTGGGCCTGCGCCAGCTCGGCATGCCGTTGCGCGAGTTCGCGGTTGGCGACGTCCAGCGCCTCCCGCGCCCGGCCCTCGCGCAGGGTGGCCTCGACCATCGCCACCGCGAAGAGTTGGAAGCCGCCGTAGGCCAGCGCCCAGACCAGCGTCCCTGCCGGCCCCTCCGCCCCGGCCCGTTCCAGGGCGAGCATGATGACGGCCACCTGGGCCACCCCGACCGCGCAGGTCACGGCCAGCGGGGCGACGAAGGCGACCACGACGATTGTCGTGACGGCGAGGACGCCCGCCACCGAGTAGGAGGGCACCGAGAGGATGATCGCGCAGCCGAGCAGGAGGAGGACACCGCCCTGCCAGCGGGCCCGCGCGGGAGTCCAGTCGATCAGGGTGTCGATCAGGAACACCACCAGGTAGGTCGCCATCATCACCCACCACGCCGCGGGCATGTGGGGCCTGACCTGGTCGTCGAGCAGCGCGGGCACGAGCACGGCCGACCACGCGATCGCCCCGGCGATGACCGCGAGCACGCCGGTGGCCCCCTCGAAGCCCAGGTCACCGTCCGGCGGCGCGTCTCCCGCGGCCGGCTCGGTCCTGGCCGGCTCGGTCCTCCTCATCCCGCCAGGATAGGGACGCCTCGACGGCTCGCGGACGTGCCGGAGGTCACGGACGTGTGTGCCCCTCGGAGGGTGCCGAACGTCATGGACAGGTCGTGACGACCGGCACGCGCGCCGGGGTCGGCTCGGCCGGGATCGTGGACGACATGAGCAACGACACGGCGCTCGCGGCCCCGGTGGTCGCGCAGGTGCGCGGCATTCGCAAACAGTATGGGCAGGTCACGGCGCTGGACGGCGTCGACCTGAGCATCAGCCGGGGCGAGATCGTGGCGATCCTCGGCCCCAACGGCGCCGGCAAGACCACCCTCCTGGAGATCCTGCTCGGCCTGCGGGAGGCCGACGCCGGCGTCGCCACCCTCTTCGGAGACCGCCCCGGCACCCCGGCCGGTGCTGCGCGAATCGGCGCGATGCTGCAGGACACCGACGTGCCGGAACTGCTCACCGTCCGGGAGATCGTGGACCTGACCGCCCGCTACTACCCGCTCGCCCTGCCGGTGGCCGAAGCGCTGGAGCGGGCCGACCTGAGCGCGAAGGCCGCCGAGCGCGCCACGAAGCTGTCCGGCGGCCAGCGCCAACGCTTGTCGTTCGCGATGGCGATCGTCGGCGACCCGGACCTGCTCTTCCTCGACGAGCCGACCGCGGCCCTGGACGTGACCGCGCGGCGGGCCTTCTGGGAGCAGGTCCGCGGCTTCGCCGCTCTCGGCAAGACCGTGCTGTTCTCCTCCCACCACCTCGACGAGGTGGCCTCCGTCGCGGACCGGGTCGTGGTGATCCAGGCAGGCCGCATCGTGGCGGACGGCGGGCCCCGGGACATCGCCGCCCGGTTCGGTGCCAAGGAGATCCGGATGGTGACCGACGCCGATCCGGAGCTGCTGCGGAAGCTGCCCGGCGTCACGGGGGTTCAAACCCAGGAAACCCGTGAGAACAGACGCGCCGTATCCGTCACCTGCACGGCGCCGGAACGCGCGCTCGCCGCGCTGTTCGCCGGCGAGAGCCACGTCGAGGGCCTGACGGTTACCGACGCCGACCTGGAGGCGGCGTTCGTACGCCTCACCGCCGGCCCGCATTCCACCGCGGCCGATCCCATGACTACCGACAGCCAGCCCGACCTCGAGGACCGGAGCCACCGATGAACGCCACCCTCACCGACACCCCCCAGCCCGCGTCCATACCCCCCGCTCCGCCGGTGCCGCGCTCCCCCAGCCCCACCGCCCGCCCCTCGGGCGGCCGCCTGCGCCTGCTGGCCGGCCAGACCGCCGCCGAGGTCCGTCAGAACGTGCGGGCGCCGGAGTACGTGGTCGGGGTCGTCGCGGTGCCGGTCATCCTCTACGCGATGTTCGGCCTGTCCAACATCGGGGACGTGATGCCCGGCGGGACCGACGTCGGGCAGATCCTGATCGCGTCGTTCGCTGCGTACGGCGTGGTCAGCCTCGCGATCTTCACCTTCGGCGTCGATGTGGCCGCAGAGCGGCGTCGAGGCTGGCTGCGCCGGTTGCGCGCCACCCCGATGCCGATGTGGGCCTACTTCGTGGGCAAGCTCGCGATGGCGCTGGTGTTCACCACCGCGATCACCGCCCTGCTCCTGGCCACCGGCCGGGTGGGTGGCGTCTCGATGGAGGCGACCACGATGGCCCGGCTCCTCGGGGTCCTGCTGCTCGGCACGCTGGCGTTCGCGCCGCTGGGCTTCGCGCTCGCGTTCCTGGCCACGCCGAAGGCCGCCACCGCCATCGGCAACCTGATCTTCCTGCCGCTGTCGTTCTGCTCCGGATTCTTCATGCCGCTGCGGACGCTGCCGGAGGTGCTGCAGACGCTGGCGGGCTACCTGCCGACGTACCACTTCGGCCACCTCGTGTGGGCCCAAGTCGCGCCCGCGCAGGACGTGAGCGCGCTGACCGGCGAGGCCGACGGTTCGCTGGCCGGTCACGCCGCCATCGTGGTCGCCACGGCGGTCCTCTGCGCGGGTCTTGCCGCCTGGGGGTACGTACGCGACGGGCGCCGCGAGCGCATCTGACCCGCGAGCGGGTATACCCGGCGTGGAACACCGTGTCACGAATCAATGACGGCCTCCTCTCGCACCTGCTCGCCCGCACATAGGGGCTGGTGACCGAGGGGAGCCACGACAGATCCTCGGGCTGGTCTCCGTCACGACATCAGCTCTGCGACGGAGAGGGCCCACACGCGATCCCCCAGGGGGTAGGAGTCGCCTCCCGCGTGCACCACGTAGCCGGCGCGGAACCGTTCTCGGAGCCTGTCGCGCAGCCAGTCCAGTTGCCGCGCGTCCTGGCGGGTCGGGCGGCTTGTCAATTTCACCTCTGCGGCCAGTACCTCACGTCGCGTCTGCACGACGGCGTCGATCTCGTGCTCCCCCGCGCTGGTGCGCAAGTGCAGGAGCGTTCCTCCGAGCAGGTCGGCCTGCGGCCGGAGCTGCTGCATCACATAGGACTCGAAGAACGGACCGGCGAGGTTCGGATCCCTGCGTAGGTCCTCCGCCCTCAGGTCGGCCAGGGCGAGGGCCAGCGCCGTGTCCGCGAGGAATCGCTTGGGGTAGGACGTGAGGCGCTTCAGGCGGTTGCTCTCCATCGCCTGGCTGGATGCCGAGAGATGCATTCGGGTCAGGAGGTCGTCGTACGCCTTCCAGGTCAGCTTGTTGATGTCTGCGGCTTCCCAGATGCGCTGGTCAGGCACAGTCCGGGCCGTGAGGGTCGCTAAGACCCGTAGGGCGCGCAAGAGGCGGTTGCCGTCACGTCCCTCCTCGCCCGCCCGCTGGGAGACGGTGGCCGCGTAGGCGTCCAGGAAGAGCCGTGGGTCCGGCAGCGACCGGGTGGCAGGGAACCCCGACTGCTCCAGGTCGGCCAGGAGGAAGGCCGCTGGCCTGCCGGCGCTCGCGGCGGGGCGATCGCCATCGGCGGCTCGCTCGAGGAAGGTGCGGTGGGCGCCGGCGCCGGTGAGCTCGGCGTGCGTCATGGGACGCATGACGAGCCGGACCGCGCGGCCGGTCAGTGGGTACGTCGGGCCGAAGCTCGCCGGCTCCACGCTTCCGGTGAGGAGGAATCGGCCGGGGGCCGGATCGTCATCCACCAGGCGTTTGATGGTCCACAACACGTCGGTCCCTGCGAGCTGCCACTCGTCGAGGAGCACTGGTGAGGGTAACGAGCGCAGATAGCCTTCGGGGTCGGCCCGCAGCGGTTCCAGATCTCGGGGCAACATGACCTGCGCGGCGGCATGGCGTCGGGCCGAGGTCGTCTTGCCCGCTCCCCGAGGGCCGTCCAATAGCACCGCGGGAAACGATCGCAACGCCGCACGCAGGGCGGTGTCCAGGTGCCGAGGGAGATAGCCCGATGGGTCCGACATGCGAAAAAGTATATTGACTATCCGTTTTTACGGATAGTCAATGACGTTTTTTGCAGCTCCTCGTTGACAGCGACCGCCCACGCCGTCACGTCGCCGAAAGGCACGCCGCCCCGCCGTGATGACGGCCAGACGACGTCCCGGGAGTACGCTCGACCTCCGTGCCCGCGACCTTCCGCTCCTTCGCCGAGCGGAACTACCGGCTCTTCTTCGCCGGGGCGCTGATCTCCAACGTCGGCACCTGGATGAGCCGGGTCGCCCAGGACTGGCTCGTGCTCGTCGAGCTGACCGACCACGACGCCACCGCGCTCGGCCTGGTCACCGGGCTGCAGTTCCTGCCGATGCTGCTGCTCGCCCCGTTCGCCGGGGTGGTCGCGGACCGGTTCCCCAAGATCCGGGTGCTGACCGCGACGAACCTCGCCATGTGCCTCACCTCCGTGCTGCTGGCCGCGCTGGTCATGACCGGCGTGGCCCAGCTCTGGCACGTCTACGCGCTGGCCCTCGCGCAGGGCCTCGCTGCCGCGGTCGACGGCCCGACCCGGCAGGCGTTCGTCTCCGAGATCGTGAGCCCGGACAACCTCAGCAACGCGGTCGGGCTCAACTCGGCGTCGTTCAACGCGGCGCGGATCGTCGGTCCGGGCGTGGCGGGCCTGATGATCGCGGGCCTCGGCACCGGGCCGGTCTTCGCGGTCAACGCGGTGTCGTTCCTGGGCTACCTCGGCGTGATCGCCCTGATGGATCGTGCGCTGCTGCACCCCGCCCCGGCCGCGCGCGGCAGGGGCCGCCTCGTGGAGGGCCTGCGGTATGTCCGCTCCCGCCCCGACATCGTGCTCCTGCTGGTCATCGTGTTCATGTTCGGGACGTTCGCGATGAACTTCCAGATGACGACCGCGCTCATGGCCACGATGGTCTACGGGAAGGGCCCGGCCGAATACGGGCTGCTCGGCTCGATCATGGCGGTCGGCTCCCTGAGCGCGGCGATCTGGGTGGCCTCCCGGGCGCGGCCCCGCCTGCGGGTCGTCCTCGGCGCGCTGGCCGCGTACACGCTTCTGTCGACCGCGCTCGCGCTCGCGCCCACGTACGAAGCCTTCGCCGCGCTGCTGATCCCGGTCGGGTTCACCGCCCTCACCGTGCTGCCGACCTGCAACGCCCTGGTCCAGCTGTCGGCGGCCCCCCAGATGCGGGGGCGGGTGCTGGCGCTCTACATGGCGATCTTCTTCGGCGGCACGCCGCTGGGCGCCCCTATGATCGGCTGGATCGGGGAGCACTGGGGGCCGCGCTGGACGATCCTCGTCGGCAGCATCGCCACCGGGGTCACCTTCCTGGCGGCGAGCGCGTATGTGCTGCGCGCGGGCGACCTGCACGTGCGCTACCAGCGCCGACGGCCGTTCGTCTACCTGGAGCGTGGCGGTCCGGTGATCAACCCCATCCCGGACGACACGCGCTGACCCACCCGGATCGCGGCGGCGCGGGGCTAAAGTCCGACCCGCCGTCCATGTAATGCCCACGACGTTCCTGCGTCCATGTAATGCCCACGACGTTCCTGGACGGCGAGAATCTCGGGTGAAAGCCGAGTGATTAGGCATCGAGAGGCAGCAGGCGAAAGCTGTCGCCACCCCACAAGGGCTTGACAGCCCGGAAGTGCCTCGCATCGACGGTCAGCAGGTCGCAGGTGCGGTAGTACTGGGCATGGACGACCAGCGTGGCGTCGGTCAGGCCCAGCGGGAAACCGCCGTAAGGGCCGGCCACGGCGGCCGCGCGGATCGCCGCCTCATGGGTGAAGGGAAGGACGGACATGGTGTCCAGGACGTCCGCGAGGACGGACGCACGGGCCGGCTCGCCCAGGCCCATGGCTCAGGTGCGCGAGATCCGCGCGACCGGCGGGGTGTTCCGCTCGGCGCTGTGGCGGGACGTGGTCGCACGGGCTTAGCCGCCCACGGGCGTGTGCCAGGGCGGCGGCGCCCGCTTAGCCCGGGCGGGGGTGGTTGCCGATGGGGGAGCCGTCGCGGCGGCGCCAGACCACTCCGCTGTCGGTGAGTTCGCCGGTGTGTCCATGGCGGTGCACGGTGGTGTGGTGGTGGCGGCAGAGCAGGGTCATGTTGTCTGGTTCGGTGGGGCCGTGGTGGACCCAATGTCGCAGGTGGTGGGCGTCGGTCCAGCCGGGGGGCATGGTGCATCCGGGGTAGCTGCATCCCTTGTCCCGCAGCGCCAGGGCGGTCAGGATTCCGGGCGTGGCCAGGCGGCGGGTGCGCCCGAGTTCCAGGAGTTCGCCGGCGCCGCCGAGCACGGCGGGGGTGATCTGCGCGTCGCAGGCCAGCTGGCGCACTTCCCCGGGGGTGAGTACCTGCCCGAACGCGGTCATGCCGACCCGCCGCGGCCGTGCCCGTGTCGCCTGCGGAGCCCCGCCGCCAGCGGCATCCCGGCGATCCTGGCGATCCCAGCCCTGATCGTGCCGCGCGTCGTGCTCGCCTCGCGCGTCGTGGCCGTCTCGGCCGTGTCGGACCTGCGGGTCGTGGTGGTTGCGGTGCGGTGCCCCGGCGTGGGGGGCGGGCGCTTGCCTGGTGTCGTGGTCGGCGTGCAGGTCGTTGTGCAGGTCGTTTTGTAGGTCGGCGAGGGGGATGGTGACGATGATGCGGGCTCCCGGGCCGGTGCCGGGCACGGCCGGGTCTGCCGTGGTGGCGCGTCGGGCCAGCGCGACGAGGGCGTCGGCGCGGCGCTGGGCGGGGGTACGCGGGTCGACTTCACCGGTGTCGGAGTCTGGGCGGGGCGCGGACAGGGCGTGCAGCGCCGCGCTGAGCACCGCTTCGGAAGCGGGGTCGAGCCGCATCCGGGCTTCCAGCATCCCGGAGCGGGTCTTGTGGAACACGCTGACCTCGCGGCGTTCGTACAGTCGCGCGCGTTCGTCGTCCAGTTCACCCTCACGCCCGTACTGCCCGACCAGCGTCTCCTCCAACGCGGCCACGTCGGCGCGGCGGGCGCCGCCGGCTACGAACCCCATCAACTCGGCCAGGACCACGTCCCAGCAGTCCACCTCGATCCGGGCCTTCAGCCGCCGATACGTCGTGGCGACCTCGGCGGCCCGCTCCACCGGCAACTCACCGCCCTGCACCGCCGCGCGTAGCGGGGTCAGGTCGTGCTGGCCTTTACAGGCCCGCGTGACCGCCTCCAACGCCCGCCCGGCCCCGGGGGTCAGTGGCACGTCGCCTTCTCGGCAGGACGCCTCCACCCACCCGGCTACGCGCGGGTGGTCCGAGGCCGCGATGACGCCGCGTTCGTCGGCTTCCCACACGATCCCCGCCTGCGCGGCCTTGGCCGCGGCCACCACGCCCGCGGCGGCTGCTGCCAGGGCTGCTAGATCGCGACCGGCCACCCGCGGCAACACGCCCGCGACCTGGTTCAATGCCTGACGCATCTGCTCCAGGCCCTGGATCAGCTCCGTCCCGTCCGGCACTCCCACGCCCGGTAGGGGTCCTGGCCCCACCCCAGGCGGCTCCTGAAGCGACGGCTCCTGAAGCAACGGCTCCTGCGCCGATGGCTCCGGCACGGTCGCGTCAGATCGCTGCCCCGCGTCAGTGTGCTGTCCCGCTGGCGAGCGTTGCTGCGCCTCAGCGCGCTGCCCCGCCGAAGACGGTTGCGCTGAAGACTGCTGGGCCCCCAGGGGAGGCTGCTTCGACCAGGCGCCCATGTGGGCGCCCTGGCCCCCAGCGTGGGGCTCGTGGTCGAAAGTCTGGAACATGCCTCATTCTATCGAACACCCGTTCGATGCGCCGCGGGTAACCTTGGCGAACACCACTGTCCCGCAGCGAAATTCAAACCATTTGAGGCAGGGCGCCAACTCCGTTGCCGTACAAGCGAATCCGTGACGATCCACCCCTCACGACCGATGTGATCTACGTCATATGCACAGTCCCACTCGCAGGGCCAGGGTCCACGCCCACCCAACAGGCCCGCGGCACCACCGCTCCACCCCGCCACCGCTCCACCCCGCCACCCCTCAAATCAACCCCTTCGCCGGAGCGGATCAACGACTCACGACGCGAGGACCCTCGAAAGCTGGCGATCCGATGACCTCGGCCAGGGCGCTGACGCCTGGGCGTTTCTCAGGTGGTGCGGTGGACCTTGTGGTTCGCGGCCTGGGCCAGCGGGCGCACCGTCAGCCGGTCGATGTTCACGTGGTGCGGCAGGCCCGCGATCCACGAGATGCACTCCGCGATGTCCTCCTGGGTGAGCGGCTGCTCCACCCCCGCGTAAACCTGCGCGGCCTTCGCGGCGTCCCCGCCGAAGCGGACCAGCGAGAACTCGTCGGAAGCGACCATGCCCGGCGCCACGTCGCATACGCGGACCGGCCGGCCGCACAGCTCGAGCCGCAGCACGTCGGTGATGGCGGCCTCGGCGAACTTGGCGGCGTTGTAGCCCCCGCCACCCTCATACGCCACCTGCCCCGCCGTCGAGGTGACGTTGATGATCGTGCCGGCCTCGCTGGCGACCAGGGCGGGGAGCAGCGCCTTGGTCACCGCGACCGTGCCGAGCACGTTGGTCTCGTACATGCGCCGGTATGCGTCCAGGTCGGCTTCCGCCACCGGCTCAAGTCCGATCGCCCCGCCCGCGTTGTTGACCAGCAGCGTGACCCGCTCCCCGGCGGCCTCGGCCAGCAGCCCCACCTCGTGCGGGTCGGTCACGTCGCAGCGCAGGATCCGGCACCCGGTCTCCGCCGCCAACTGCTCGAGGCGCTCCAGGCGCCGGGCGACGGCGAGCACCTCGTAGCCGTCGGCGACGAGCCGCCGGGCGCAGGCCCGGCCGATCCCGCTACTGGCACCGGTCACGACCGCCACGCCGCGCGTCATCAGGTTCGTCATGGCGCCAGTCTGGCAGTGCGCCACGCCGACCACGACCGCCAGGTCGAGCGCTCAGACTTGGCGCTCAGACTTG
>CAKUSI010000030.1 GCA_934678955.1 uncultured Austwickia sp.
CGCCCGTGGGCGGGATCGGTACGCGTTTGCCCTGGTGGTGCGGGCTACTTTCCGCCCGTGGGCGGGATCGGTACGCGGGGTGCTGGGGTGATGCGTGCGGTTGCCGCCCGTGGGCGGGATCGGTACGCGTTTGCCCTGGTGGTGCGGGCTACTTTCCGCCCGTGGGCGGGATCGGTACGCGGGGTGCTGGGGTGATGCGTGCGGTTGCCGCCCGTGGGCGGGATCGGTACGCGTTTGCCCTGGTGGTGCGGGCTACTTTCCGCCCGTGGGCGGGATCGGTACGCGTTTGCCCTGGTGGTGCGTGCTACTTTCCGCCCGCGGGCGGGAACGGTACGGGGGATGTGCCCGCCGCTACCGCGGTACGGCGTCGAGCACCCGGCTTGCCGCGGCGTCCACCTCGTCGGCCGTGGTCCAGCGGCCCAGGCTGAGGCGGATCGCCGTCAGCGCCTCAGGCGCCGGCACGCCCATGGCGCTCAGCACCGGCGACGGCGTGTCCTGACCCGCGTGGCAGGCCGAGCCGGCCGATGCGGCCAGCCCCGGCAGATCGGCCAGCAGCGCGAGCGCCGGGGCGCCGTCGATGCGCACGTTCAGGGTGTTCGGCAGCCGATGCGTGCGGTGGCCGTTCAGGTGCACCCGTCCGGGCAGGGCGTCGGCGAGCCGCGATTCGAGCCGGTCCCGCAGGTCGGTGAGGCGCTGCGTCTCGCCGGCGGCCAGCGCGTCGGCCGCCAGGGCGGCCGCGTGGCCGAGCGCCACCGCGTACGCAACGTTCTCCGTTCCCGCGCGCAGCCCATACTCCTGCCCGCCGCCCCCGATCAGGGGCCGGACCGCCACGCTGTCGCGCACGTAGAGCGCGGCGACGCCCTTGGGGGCATACATCTTGTGCCCCACGATCGTGAGCAGGTCGACCCCGAGCGCGTCCACGTCGACGTCGAGCTTGCCGATCGACTGGGCGGCGTCGCAGTGGACCAGCACGCCGCGGGCGTGCGCGACGGCGGCGATCTCGGCGATCGGCTGCACGGTCCCGGTCTCGTTGTTCGCATGCATGATCGTCACCAGGACCGTGTGGTCTCGGATCGCGGAGGCGACGTCGCCGGGGTCGACGCGGCCGTCGCCGTCGACCGGAAGGACGGTCAGCTCCACGCCGTGCAGGTCGACGACATCCGCGCAGGCGGCCAGCACGGCGGGGTGTTCGGTGGCCTGGGTGATCACGTGCGCGGGCACGCGCGACCCGTCCCGGCCCTGTGCGGCGAGAACCGCCCCCCGGATCGCCAGCGCGTCGGCCTCGGACCCGCTGCCGGTGAAGACGATCCGCCCGGACCCGGCGTGCACGAGGTCCGCGACCTGCTGCCGGGCCAGGTCGAGCCCGGCGCGGGCGTCGGCCCCGTACGCGTGTCCGCTGCTGGGGTTGCCGAACGTGGTGGCGAGGTAGGGCAGCATCGCCTCCACGACCCGCGGGTCGATCGGCGTGGTGCCGTTGTAGTCCAGGTAGATCGGTCGGTCGGCCAGCGCGGGGTGGGCCGACATCAGAACACGAGGTGCTTGTCCGCGGCCAGCGTCAGGTCGGTCAGCTCGTCCATGGTCGAGCGGCGCGCTCCGGACATCAGCATGTCCTCGCGGATCCCGCGGGCGTCGATGCACGTCCCGCAGCAGAGGATCTGGCCGCCCCCGCCCAGGACCTTCTCCAGGATCCGGTCCAGTTTGTAGTACCCGTCGGGCGTCTTCTGGCCCGCCATCGCCGCGGTCACGCCGTCACCCATGAGGAAGACGGTCAGGTCGACCCCGTCGCGGGAGGCGAGCGACGCCGCCAGTCGCAACGCGTTGAAGGTGGAGTCCAGTCCGTACGCCGAGCCGTTGACGATCATCAGCACGTTCATGGGGCCATCATGCCTGCTGGTGCTCACGCCGCGGCCAGGGCGCCCTCCACATGTGACCCGGTGGCCAGCACCGTCGCATCTCCGAAGGCCCGACCCTGCAGGGTGATCCCCACCGGCATTTCGCCGGGGCCCACCGGGACCGGCAGCGTCAGCATCGGCGCCCGCAACATCGTGCCCGGCGCCACGTTGCGGGTCATGAGCCCGAACACGTGCATCCGCTCCCCGAACCAGGTCACCATCCCGTCCTCGCCGAGCTTGGTCGCGGGCCGGACCGTCGTGGGGAAGACCGCCACGTCGCAGCCGGCCGTCGTCAGCACGCGTTCGTACTCCTCCCGCGCCTGCAGAGTGCGCGCGACGGCCTGTTCGTACACGTCCGCGGTCACGGGATGGGCGTCCGCGCGGTGCAGCGACTCGATGACGTCCGGGGTCACGATGCCGTTCATGAGCCGTCGCCAGCCCTCGTCGGGCGAGACGCCGAGGGCCTGTGCGGCGAACTGCGCGAAGAGGATCCGGGATTCCCAGCCGATCAGCGTCCATGATGGCCCGGCCAGCAGCGGCCGGAGTGCGTCGAAGCTGACCTCGACCAGGTCCCACTCGATCTCCAACGCGGCCCGCGCCCGCACCCACGTCATGCGGGTGTGCCGGTGCAGCTCCTGGAGGTAGTCGACCGGTATGGCGAGGCGGCGGGTCCCGCCGACTGCGGCGGCGGGTGCCGTCGGGGCGCCGGTGAGCCACCCGTCCGCCGTGGCGATCTCGGCGACGCTGCGCGCGAACAGGCCGGGGGTGTCGCGGGTCCAGGACATGCCGAGGTGTCCGTCGCGGGGGTATCGCCCCACCGTGGGGCGGAAGCCCACCACGCCGCAGGCCGACGCCGGGATGGAGACCGACCCGCCGGTGTCGCCGCCGAGGGCCAGCGGCACCTCCCCGCTCGCGACGACGGCCGCGCTGCCGCCCGACGACCCGCCTGCCGAACGGCTGGGGTCACGCGGGTTGGCCACGGGTCCGAGCCAGGCGTTCGCGCTGGTAATGCCCATGGCCATCTCGTGAAGGTTCGTCGTGCCGACGACGCGGGCCCCGTGGCGTCGGAGGGTGGCGACCACGGCGGCGTCGGCCTGCGCGACCTGGTGGGCGAACAGCGGGCACCCGGCGTGCCAGGCGAACCCGCGCACCGCGGTGCTCGCCTTGACGGCGAGGTCGAAGCCACCGTCCGGCAGCGGAGGCAGATCGTCGGCGCGCTGCGCCCAGGCGCTCGGCGAGGGGTTGGCCATCCGGTCATCCTGCCCCAGCCCAGGGGCTCGAAGGCGGGGTGGGGTGTGCGCGCGAGGAGCGTGGATGGGTCTGGCGGGAGCGGCGAGCGCAGCGAGCCGCGGATGGTTGCGAGGAGCGCGCACACCCCACCCCGCCGTGATGGGAGCGTGGATGGGTCTGGCGGGAGCGGCGAGCGAAGCGAGCCGCGGATGGTTGCGAGGAGCGCGCATGCCCCACCCGTACGTGTTTCTGGTGGCGTCCCCGAAATTCGGGGAGGGGCTTCGGGACTATGCCGCGACGGTCTTGATCTTGAAGTAATCCTGGCTGGAGAGGATTCCCAACGGGTTATCTCCGGTGATCTCCAGGACTATCGAATCTCCGTCCTTGCCCTCGACCATGAAGGGTTCGCTGCGCACCCAGTCGATGCAGACGGTGACCACGTGTGTGCCATCGGCCACCGTCACCCCGGTCTCCGCGGAGCGAGCCAAGGTGGCCACCGGCTTTCCGTCCACTTCGATCTTGTAGCGCCGGAGGACCATCATGAGTTCGCCGGGCCTCCTGAACGTCAATTGGTACGACATGTTGCCCTCTGTTTTTCTGGCGCGGAAAGGTCTAGCGCCGAAAGGAGAATCTTCCCCTCAGCCTATAGAAGAATCGCCGACAGGGCAGCCCGAAAGGGTTGACGACATTCAGCGAGCCGCGATGCGGACCGGAATCCGCCGTGGGCCGAAGTGGTCGGCCTGCGCATCGAAGCGTCCCGGGATCGCGGTGCCGCACCCCGGGCAGCGGCCGTCGGGCGTCAGGTCGTACCGCTCGATCGCATACCAGTCCCGCACGATCAGCTCCCGGCCGCAGGCGTGGCAGCTGGTCACGTCGCCGTCGCGGTGGTGGACGTTGCCGGTGTAGACATACCGCATCCCCTCCTCCCGCGCGATGTCCCGCGCGCGCACGAGGGTCTCCAGGGGCGTGCGCGGCGTGTCCAGCATCCGGTGGTCGGGATGGAACGCGGAGAAGTGCAGCGGCACGTCGGGCCCGAGCTCGCCGAACATCCAGCGGGCCTGGTCGCGCAGCTGGGCGGTGTCGTCGTTCGCGCCGGGGATCACGAGCGTGGTCACCTCGACCCAGACGTCGGTCTCGTGCACGAGGTAGCGCAGCGTGTCCTGCACCGCCGCAAGGTCCCCGCCGGTCAGGTGTCGGTAGAAGTCCGGCGTGAAGCCCTTCAGGTCCACGTTGGCGGCATCCATCACGGAGAAGAAGTCGGCGCGAGCCTGGCCCTGCATGTACCCGGCCGTCACCGCGACGGTCAGCAACCCCGCCTCGTGGCAGGCGCGGGCGGTGTCGATCGCGTACTCGGTGAAGATGACCGGGTCGTTGTAGGTGAAGGCGACGCTGCGCGAGTCGCAGGCCGCCGCCGCCCGGGCGATGTCCTTCGGACCCGCCGAATCCATCAGCGCATCCATCTGGCGGGCCTTGGAAATCTCATGGTTCTGGCAGAACTTGCACCCCAGGTTGCAGCCCGCCGTGCCGAACGACAGCACCGAGGTGCCGGGGTGGAAGTGGTTCAGCGGCTTCTTTTCGATCGGGTCGATGCAGAAGCCCGACGAACGCCCGTACGTCGTCAGCACCAGCCGGTCGCCGAACCGGCCCCTCACGAAGCAGAACCCCCGCTGGCCCTCGGCGAGCGCGCACTCGCGCGGGCATACGTCGCATTGGATCCGCCCGTCCGGCAACTCGTGCCAGTAGCGCGCGGGGTAGGTCTCGTCGGGTCCCAGCTGCTCGGTCATGTGCGAGCCCTCCAGCTCACTCTCCGTGCCCATTCGTCGTACGCCGTCACTCGTCGTACGCCGTCACCGTGTAGCGCCATGCCTCGATGTCGTCCGACCAGAAGCCGGCCGGCAGCCGGGCCTTCGTCACCAGGGACGCCAGGAACGCGTCCGGGTCGGGCAGCTGCTCCCAGACCTGCGGCAGGTAGGTCCCGCGGCGCCCTCCATACGCCAGGATGACCCCGTCCACGCCGGGGCGCAGCTGGGCGGCCAGGTCGGCCCGGTCCCGATAGGCGAGCGGCTCCCGGGGTGACAGCTCGGACACCTCGACGTGCAGGTCCGGGTACTCGCAAGGGCCCAGGGGCCGGAACCTGGGATCTGCGAACGCGGCGGAGGTCGCGTTGCCGCGCACGTCCTCGCGCAGGGTCCGGTATGGATCGATGGTGCCGATGCAGCCCCGCAGTACGGGTCCCTGTGCCGTCCTCAGGTGCAGGGTCACGAAGCATGCGCCCGGCTCGTCGAGCCACCCCGACGTGGCGGGCGCTTCCGAGGCGACCGGCTCGACCGGCGCGTCGAGCTCCAGGGACGACGCGATCGCGTGGCGTGCCAGCGTCAGGAGCACCGACCCGCGATCGACGTGGGGGCCCGCCGGGGAGGTCCCGCCGGCGGCCCAGCTCATGCCGCCCTCGCGACCTCGCCGTACGCCACCGACGCATACCCCACGACCCTCCGTGGGTCCCCTGCCGTGTCCCCGGAGTTGCACATGCCGAGCAGCGCCGGGGTCAGGTCGTGCCGGTCGGCGGCCAGCATCAGGCCGTTGATCGGGGTGGCCCCGCAGGCCTGCTCGTGGTCGAGCGGCCCGCGCCGCGCGAGGATCGCGCCGATCGTCCGCTGGTCGAGCCGCTGCGCGAGGTCGTAGTCGTGGAAGTGCGACAGGTCCGAGCTCACGACGACCGCCGTCTCCGGGCCGCCCCAGAGCGCGTCGAGCGCGTCGGCCACGTCGCGGGGCTCCGCCTGCCCGACGGCGTACGGGGCGAGCGTGAACTCCCCGAGCGCCCGCTGCAGGAACGGGACGTGCACCTCCAGGGAGTGCTCCTCCTCGTGCACCCGCGCCGAATGGACCACGTGCGGCACGTCGCGCGGCGGCCGCTCGACCGGCACCAGGCCGAGCGGTGTGGCGAACGCGTCGGCCTGAGGGTGCGCCAGCCCCCAGCAGGCGACGCGGTGGGTGGGCCCGAGCAGCACGACGCGGCGGATCGTCTCGCGGCGGCGGCGCAGGAGCGCGTACGCGAGGGCGGCGGTCGACCCCGAGTAGACGTACCCCGCGTGCGGGGCGATCACGGCCTTGGGAGCGCTGTGGGCCCCCAGGTCTCCCGCGGCCGCCAGCGTCTCGTCGGCGTCCGCGAGCATCTCGTCGACCATCGCGGCGAGCTCGTCGGGGTCGGCGGGGTAGAACGACCCGGCCACGGCCGGGGGGCGGACGGTAGCCATGCCCCAGGTTATGCCGAATCGTCCCGGGGCACGATCCCGCGCGAGCGCGGCCCTGATCGCTCACTGGGCCGTGGCGGCATCTTTCATGCCCTCGTTCGCCGACGACCTCACTGCGCCCGTGGGCCGCGACCTTACTGCGCCCGTTTGGCCGCCTTCTTCGCCTGGTAGGGGGTCGTACGACGGCCGGTGAGGATCCTGCCGAACAGCGTCCATGGGACCTGCCGGCCCGTCACCACATACTCGATCGCCGCGTCGTAGTCGAGGGTCCGGCTCATCGCGTCCAAGGCGCCCCGCCGACCGACGAACAGGATCTGGTCGCCGTGGCGGACGTCGAAGTCCTCGTCCGGCGCAAAGATCGTGGTGCCGCGCCGCACCACGAGCAGCGGCACCGCGCGCAACGTGGCCTCGGGGTCGTCGGGCTCGGCGAGCAGGTGTTTGAGGGAGAGTTCGCCGTGGACCAGCCACCGGCTCACCGCCGGGGTGGTCCGGGGGCCGATCCGGACCACGCGGCGGTGCGGCCCATACGTTCCGCACCGCTCGACGATCCGGTCCAACAGCGCCTTGGCCCAGCCGTCGTCCTGCTCCATCGCGTACTCCACGAAGCTCCAGAACACCGGCGTCACCACGCGCGCGAGCGTCTCGTTGGCGACGACGTCGGTGGGGATGTACGTCGCGTTGATATCGAGGGCCTCGATCAGCGCCCGGAGATGGTCGCGCTTCTGCCGGACGACCACGAACAGATCCTCCCGGTCGATCCGGGCGTGCTCGGCGAGTGCGAGGTTGAAGCTGTCGCTGTCGGTCCCGGCCACGAACCCCACGGCCTGGCTCACGTCGGGGTGCCCGCGGCGGGGATCCACGATCGTCACGTCGAGCCCGGCGTCGGCCAGGTCGGCCGCGACCTCGTCCCCGAACTCGCCGTCCGCGGCGACGACCCAGTGGCCCTCGGCGAGATGCCCCGTCAGCTGCGGCAGAGGGACCCCGGCCCCGGCCATCAGCCACGTGACGAGGAGGTAGACGTTGGGCCGGTAGAGGGCGAGCACCAGGTAGCTGCCGTAGCGATCGCCAGGGTTGATCACCGCGTAGGCGCCGAAGTCGCGCATCCGCTCGATCACGCCCCGGTGATGGCAGCGGGCGATCACCGGCAGCTCGGGCCGCAGCAGGCGCGCGGACATGACGATCGCCAGGTTCGTGTCGTCGCTGCTGGTGAGGGCGAGGATCCCGCGGCAGTGCTTGCTCGCGAGGCCGGCGAGCCCCAAGACGCCCGGGAGCGCGGCGTTGGCGGCGAGCCCGGGAGCGTCGGCGTGCAGCTGGTCCACGCCCAGCCGGTCGATGCGCTGCTGCCGCGCGTCCAGCACCACGACCCGTCGCCCGGACGCGTCGAGCTCGGCGGCGACCTGCTTGCCGGTCTCCCCGTAGCCGGCGAGGATGACGAAGTCCTCCCGCAGGCGAGCCACCCGCCGCCGGAACCGCTGGGTGGCCCAGGCCTCCTGGAACATCTCCTCTTGGACCATCGAGACGATGGCCGCGATCATCACGGCCCAGCACACCACGAGGGAGAAGATCGTCATCGTCAGCCACATCCGCTGGGGCGTGGTGAGCGGCACGATCTCCCCGTAGCCGATCGTGGTGGCGGTGTACATGACGAAGTAGAACGCGTCGAACGTGCTGATCTTGCTCGGGTTCCCCTCCGCGTCGACGCCGGGCATCAGCGTCAGCCCGAACGTCGACACCGTGAAGACGACGACGAAGATCAGCAGCGGCATCCGGATCCGGCGCAGGACGATGAAGATGGCGTCCGCGGACGGCGCCTCCCGGGGGAGCTGCGCGGCGAGGTCCCTCCTGCTGGCCCGGCGCGTCGAGCCGCGGGTCAGGAGCAGCATCAGCAGGTTGGCCATGGCCCCGCCTGAATCCTCAGCGCCGCTGGAACGAGGCGGTCTCGACCACGAGCAGCATGATCGAGACCAGGTTCGCGAGCAGGGCACCCCCCGACAGCGAGACCACGGTCGCGATCAGATCGCGCGACAGCCCCTCCGCCGAGTATTGCGTGGCGTAGACGTAGACCGCCGCGGAGCAGACGAGTTGGAGCACGGCCACGAGGCTGCTGGCCAGGTGGACGGCGCCCATCTGGGTGCGGTCGCCGAACTTCAGGACCAACGCGACGACGTTGACCACGAGCGCGGTGTAGAGCTCGCCCGGGTTGTGCAGGTGCGGGTCACCGATGTCGCCGACGAAGAATCCGAAGTTCAACGTCGCGGCGAGCATCACGAAGAACCCGAAGATCACCTTCTCGAGGTTCATGAGACGCCACGATAGCGAGGAGGCGTCTTCTCACGGGTGGACCCGCGCTTTATCCGGCGGGCGCGCGCTCCAGCAGGAGGTCAAGCTCGGTCTTGAGGCCTTCGGCGAGCGTGTCCGGGTCGGGCAGGAGCTGGCGCAGCGACAGGACGCCGAGATCGGCGTGGCCGGCATACGTGATCGCGTGGATGAAGAGGTGCACGGGGGGGCACACGATCGTGCGGGCATAGAGGTGCTCGGCCCGCCGCTTCGCCAGATAGAGCGGCTCGGCGGAGCCCCGCAACGTCGACACCGACAGGTTGAGGGTCGGCGGCAGCTTCGTGAAGACCTTCGACCCCGCGAAGACCATCGCGGCCGACACCACCCCGGGCAGGAACAGGTCGCCGACGTCGGCGAGGACGTCCCAGGAGCGCCGCGACCGGTGCACACCGCCCTTCGACCGGTGGGCGCTGGCGTGCACGATGGCCAGGCGCTCCAGGGGGTCGGCCACGTGAACCGGCAACTCCACCCAGATCGTCGTGAACGCGTTGCCGCCGCTGCCGGAGTCCTTGCGCACGCTGACCGGGCAGGTGGTCAGCAGGGGCTCGTCGGGCAACTCGCCGTGGCCGTCCAGGTAGCGCCGCAGCGCCCCGGTCACCATGGCCAGGATCACGTCGTTGACGGTGGCGCCCGGGCAGCACGTGCGGGCCGTCTCGATGTCGGCCATCGAGACGGTCGCGACCGCGAACGACTTGGTCGTGTCGGTGACGTGCGCCTGGAAGCGGGTCACGGGCGGATGGTTGGTCGGGGACGGGATGAAGTGCGGCAGCTTGGGCATCCGGGAGCGCCGAGCGGCCGGGGCATCGGTGCCGCGGGGGGTCTTGGCGGCGAGTGTGGTCTTCGCGGGCCGCGTCCCCGAGTCTGTATGCGTCCCCGAGTCTGTATGTGTCCCCGAGTCTGTATGCGTCCCCGAGTCTGTATGTGTCCCCGAGTCTGTATGCGTCCCCGCCGCGGGCTGACCGTCGGCGGAGGCGTCTTCCTGCGTGGTCAGGACGTCGCCGACCTTCCGCGCGACCGTGCCCGCGGCGCCGCTCACGAGCGAGGGGACGCCACCGGCGATCGTCCGGGCGATCCGTGCCGTCGTGACCGCGGTGTGCGCTACGCGCTCGGGGACCTCGTAGACCGCCCGCAGCGCCACCGGAGGCTCGCTCTCACCGGTGGTCTGGGTCTGCGGTCCGACATAGGTGCCGATCGTCTCTTCCAGGTAGGCGAAGTCCGCGTCCTCCCGCTCGCCGGGCGGGGTGCCGTGCTCGTCGGCGTCGAAGACGTGCTTGTAGAGGTTCATGAAGCCAAGGCCGTCCGTCAGCGCGTGGTGGCCCCGGAGGACCAGCGCGGAACGTCCTTCACTCATGCCGGTCACGTACCAGCACACCCACAGCGGCCGGCGACGGTCGAGCGGCTCGTCACACAGGTCGAGCATGAGGTCGAGCAACGCGCGCTCGTCGCGGGGTTCGGGGCACTCCACGTGGTGGACGTGTTCGTCGAGGTCGAAGTCTTCCGCCTCGATCCAGTGGTCCTCGCCGATGCCCAGCGGGGCCTGGCTGAGCCGGCGGCTCAGGTGCGGCGACAGCGTGAGCGCCTGGTCCATCCGCTCGTACACCACCCGGAACGGGACGGGTCCCTCCTCGTGCGGCTCGAACACCGTGATCCCCACCACGTCGATGGGGTACCCGCGGCGCTCCAGCCGCAGGAAGATGCGTTCCGTGCTGGTCAGTGGCCGCATAGGACTCCCCTTTCGCTGGAGGGCCGCAGCTCCAACGTACCGGTCCGGGCGGCCCCGGACCTCTCCGCGAGCCGCAGGGTGGGCAGCGTGACACAATCCGGGCCATGACCACGCAGGGGATGGGATCGGGACCGGGCACACCAGGGCAGCCGCAGCCGGCATATCCGGGTCTGATCGTGCGCCAGAAGATCACGCTGATCACGAACCAGTACTGGATCCACCCCCTCGACGAGAGCGGCAACATCGGGCCGCTGATCGCGTTCGCCGAGCAGAAGAAGATGCGGCTGCGCGAGGAAGTCCAGTTCTTCGCCGACACGGCCGCGCGGCAGTTGCTGTTCTCGTTCAAGTCTCGCCAGATCCTGGACATGGCGGCGACCTCGGACGTTTTCGACGTCGAGGGGCGCCCCATCGGGGTCTTCCGCAAGGACGCGGCCAAGTCGCTGCTCAACTCCACCTGGGAGGTGGAAGCGCCGGACCTGGCCGCCACCGGCCGGGAGCGCAGCGGCAAGGTGGCCCTCGTCCGCCGGTTCGGCGGTTTCCTGCCGGTCGTCGGGGACCTCCTCGAGGCCGTGCCGTGGCAGTTCCACTTCGACTTCGTGACCGACCGCGGCGACCTGGTGATGTCGAGCGAGCGGCAACTGCGGGTCCGCGACGAATACCGGATCACCCTCCCGCCCGCGGTGAACGGCGGCCCGATGGACTGGCGGCTCGCGGCGGCGCTCGGGGTGGCGCTGGACGCCTTCCAGGGCCGCTGAGACTGGTAGAAGGCGGGCGTCCTCAGCGGAGGATGCCGTTGCCGACCTTGCCACCCCACCAGCGGCCGAGGCCCCAGGTGTCGCCGGCCAGGGTCACGGCCGGCAGGATGACCAGGAACATGTCCAGGATGTGCGCGTCGAGGATGGGGTTCGCGCCGTGCTGGCCGTACCACGGCGGGGCGGCGAGGTACATCAGACCCAGCAGCACCGTCGCGGCG
The DNA here is from genome assembly GCA_934678955.1 of uncultured Austwickia sp. Next base: position 11,407 of record CAKUSI010000030.1, read on the forward strand.
ATGGCGGCGATCTTGAGGCCCGCGCCGGCGATGAGCGCCACGCCGATGGCGAACAGGCCGATGAGGAAGGCGTAGTCCCCGAACGGGTTCGCGAAGATCTGGAAGAAGTCGCCGAGGGGTCCGTTGGCGGCGACGTTGTTGATGTAGCCCTGGGCGGGGGTCCCGCCGTTGATCAGCGCCTGCTCGGGCCGGGTCGTGAACGTGAAGCCGAAGACCTTGTCGATGCAGGCCCAAAGGAAGTAGAAGCCGATCGCGATGCGGGACACGGCGAGGACCGCGCGGGCGGTGGAGGAGGTGACGATGTCCTCCTGCCACAGGGTGCGGCCGGGGGCGACGGCCTCGGCGTGGCTGGTGGTCGATGGCATGGGTTCTCGTCGGGTCGAGTGCGTGCCACGCCCTCGGCGGCCCGCGCGGGACGCGCGACACCCGGGACGCGTGTAGATGACGCTTCAACCATAAAACGGGACTTCGGCAGCCGCTCGTTGGGGCTCGGGGTGGAGACGTCGCCACTAGGCCTGTCGCGTGGCCTGGGCCGCGGCACCTGACCTGTATGCCGCCAGCGCGCGCCGCAGCTCCTCGCGGTAGCGGGTCACCGCCGCCAGCTTCACCTGCTCATAGCCGCGCACGAGGTCGGGCAGCGACACGATCTCGACGGCGGCCGCGTGGTTGGCCGGCGTCAGGTCGGGCAGGAGCGAGCGCACGACGCGCTCGTACTCCTCGATCAGCTCGCGCTCGACGCGCCGCACCCGCGTGCGCCCGAACGGATCCAGTCGGGTCCCGCGCAGCCGCCGGGCGGCGTAGAGCCCCCGCCACGCGGCCCGCGAGCGCGGACCGAACGCGATCTTCGAGTCGCGGCCCAGCGCTCGCAGCGCGGGCGGGTGTAGGAGGACCTCGTACGTGGCGTCCGGGCCGAACTCCCGGGCCACGCGGGCGGGCAGTTCGTCGTCGAAGAGCAGCCGGGCGACCTCGTACTCGTCCTTGAAGGCCATGAGTTTGTATGCGAACCGGGCGACCGCTTTGGCCAGCCCGTGCTCGCCCGGGGCCGCGACCGCCGCCTCGGCCTGAGCGGCGGTGGCGACCAGCGCGCGATAGCGCTGCGCGTATGCCTCGTCCTGGTAGTCCGCCAGATCCCGCGCGCGGGCTTCGACCAGGGAGTCCAGGTCCGGCGGTGCCTGCTCGCCCTGGATCGCGGTCCCGAGGTCGATCTCGGGGCGAAGGGCCGCGAGCGTCCTCTCGAATGCTCCAGGGTCGGCGACGAACTGGCGACCCCGCCGGAAGGCCTGGGCGTTGATCAGGGCGCCCGCGCCGTTGAGCTCGATCGCGCGCTCCAGGGCGGAGGCCGGGATCGGGAGGGCTCCCAACTGGTAGGCCACGCCGAGCATCAGCAGGATCGCGGGCTGTTCGTCGCCGAACAGGTCGGTGGCGAGGCCGGCGGCGTCCAGTGGGACGCGCCGGGCGCACGCGGCGACGAGCCGCTCGTCCACCTGGGCGCCGGGGTAGGGGCGCGTCGCGTCGAGGATCATCTGGCCGGTCGGTACCTGGGCGGTGTTCTGGAGGAGCAGGGTCCGCTCGGGGGAGGCGGCTCGCAGGTAGGCGGGGTCGGCCGCGACCAGCGCGTCGGCCGCCACGAACAGGTCGGCGCCGCCGACGGGGACCTTCCCGGGGGTGTCGGCGGCCGTGAGGCGCACGTCGGAGACCACCGCGCCGCCCTTCTGGGCCAGGCCGGTCTGGTGCACGGCGCGGACGCTGCGCCCCGCGATCGTGGCGGCCGTGGCAAGGATCTGGGCCGCGGTGACGACCCCGGCCCCGCCGACGCCGGTGATTCGCAGCGCGAAGTTCGCGCCGTTGTCGTTCGTGGGCGGTGGGGCGGCCGTGGAGTCGGGCCCGGGTGATGGCGCAGGCAGGGACGGCTCGGGGAGGTCGCCCGCGGCGAGTTCGGGCGCGATCGCGGGTCGGCGCGCCCCCGGCGTCACGCGCAGGAACGACGGGCAGTCGCCGCGCACGCAGGTCGCGTCGACCACGCAGGATGTCTGGTGGATGCGGCGCTTCTCCCCGAACTCCGTCTCGACCGGCCGCACGGAGAGGCAGTTGGACTCGCGGGCGCAGTCGCCACAGCCCTCGCAGATGCGCTCGTGGATCATGACGCGATAGGGCGGCGATGCGGCGGTCCCTCGCGTGCGGCGTCGGCGTACCTCGGTGGCGCACGGCTGGTCGTGGATCAGGACCGTGACGCCGGGCGTCCGCGCGAGGTCTTGCTGCACGGCCACGATCTGGTCGCGAGGTCGGACAGTGACGCCGCGTGGCAGGTCGTGCGCGCGGGTCCGCGCCGGGTCGTCGGAGGTGATCGCGACGCGGGCGACGCCCTCGGCGAGCAGGAGACGGACCAGGCGGTCCAGGGGGAACCCGCCCGCTGGATCCTGCCCGCCGGTCATCGCGACCGCATGGTTGTAGAGGATTTTGTACGTGATGTTTGCGCGGGCGTCCACCGCGGCCCGGATGGCCAGGCTGCCCGAGTGGACCAGGGTGCCGTCGCCGATGTTCTGCAGGAAGTGGTCCTCGTCGACGAAATGCCGCAGTCCCAGCCACTGGGCCCCCTCGCCGCCCATCTGGGTGATGCCCGTGTAGTGCCCCACCCGCGACTCGTCGACCATCAGCACGAGGGTGTGGCAGCCGATCCCGCCGCCGATGAGCGCGCCGTCGGGGGCCACCGTGGAGGTGTTGTGCGGGCAGCCGGAGCAGAAGTAGGGGGTCCGCGCCGCCAGCGGGAGCAGGGGCCGGGGAAGCGGCGCGGGAGTGTGCCGACGGCTCCACGCGCGGGCTTCCTCCACGCCGTGTGCGTCGCCGAGGCGATGGGCCAGCGCCGTCGCGACCGCGTCGGTGTCGAGCTCGGCGACGGGGGAGACCAGCGGATTGCCCTGCTCGTCGGTCTTGCCGACGATGCGCGGTGGGTCGGGCATCCCATACAGGGCGGCCTTGAGCTGGTCGGCGAGGAACGGGCGCTTCTCCTCCACGACGACGATCTCCTCCAGCCCCCGCGCGAACTCGCGCGCCACCTCGACGTCGAGGGGCCACACGAGCGCCAGGCGCGCGAGGCGGATGCCGCGCCGGCGCCGCGTCGAGGAGTCCAGGCCCAGGAGGCTGAGGGCGTCGGTGACGGCGAGGGCGGTGGCGCCGGCGGCGAGAATCCCGATCCGGTCGTGGGGGCCGGCGTCGATCCGGTCGAGGCCGTGGGCGCGCGTGTACTCCCAGACCCGCGGGAGTCGGCGGGTGACCAGGGACTCCTCGAGCTCCAGCAGCACCGGCCCGACCATCCGGGGCTGGGGCGTGTGCGGGTTCGGGGTGAGCCCGGCGAGCGGGTCGCGCAGGTCGTCGGGGGAGATCGGCACCGTCCGGGCGCCGTCGGCCACCGCGCTGACGATCTTCACCGCGGACCACGTGCCGGTGTGCCGGGACAGGTAGGCGGCGTGCTGGGCCAGCGTCCGCACCTCACCGGCGTCGGCGGGATAGAGCGTGGGCACCCGCAGGTCCGCGAGGGCCGCTTCGCACACGCCCGGGATCGTGGAGGACTTGCCGGGCGGGTCGTCCCCGATCAGCGCCACGGCCCCGCCGAGGGGGTGGGTCCCCATGAGGTTGGCGTGCCGGATGGCGTCGGAGGCCCGGTCCAGGCCGGGCGATTTGCCGTAGAGGTAGCCAGTGACGCCCTCGATGCGGCCGGTGGCGATCCGGGCGGCACGGGGGGTGCCGAGCTGCCCCAGCAGTTGGGTGCCGGACACCGCGGTGGCCGCGAGCTCCTCGTTGACCGCGTCGGCGTGCACGACGTCGAGGCCGGCGATCAGGCGGGCCGACCGGGCGAACTCCAGGTCCAGGCCGCCGAGCGGCGAGCCCTCGTAGCCGCTCACGTAGGAGCCCGTGCGGCGACCGAGCCGACGATCGAGCAGCGCCCGGTCTCGGACCGAACGTACGATGGCCTGGATGCCCGTGAGGTAGACGGTGCCGTCCTGGCGCAGATACCGCTCGTCCAACGACTCCACGCGCGCCTCCTTCCGCCGCTCGCCCCCGCCCGGACGGGCGACTCGCCTCAGCATCGCAGGGCTTCGGCCGCCGCGCACGAGCCTGCGGCCGTGGCCACGGCGCGGGGTCGACCGGCGCCACCGGTCCGGCGAGACTGGGCGACATGAGCAGCACCTACCTGGACCTGCCCGCCCTCGACCTCGCCGCCGCGATCGCGCGCCGCGAGACCACGTCCGCCGAGGTCACCGAGGAATCGCTGGCGCGCATCGAGCGGTACGGAGCGGCGGTGGGGGCCTTCGTCCACGTCGACGCTCCCGGGGCGCGGCGCGCCGCCGAACAGTCCGACGCCTGGGTGGCCGCGGGGCAGCGGGGGCCGCTGCTCGGCGTTCCCTGCCCGATCAAGGACCTCGCGATGGTCGCGGGCTTGCCCTTCGAGGCCGGATCGGCGGCCCTCGCCGGCAACGTGGCCGAGGCGGACGAGGGGGTCGTCGTCCGACTCCGGCGCGCCGGGACCGTGTGCGTAGGCAAGACGACGACGCCGGAGTTCGGGTTCCCCTGCTACACCGAGCCGGACGTCGCGGCCCCCGCGCGCACGCCGTGGGACCTGACCCGTTCGGCGGGCGGTTCGTCCGGTGGGGCCGCGGCGGCCGTGGCCGCGGGACTCGTCCCGATCGCGCACGGCGGCGACGGCGGCGGGTCGATCCGCATCCCCGCGGCGGCCTGCGGTCTGGTCGGGCTGAAGCCGTCGCGGGGACGGGTCAGCCCGGGGCCGATCGGGGTTGACGGGCCGGGGCTCGCGACCCACGCGATGCTCACCCGCACGGTGCGGGACACCGCCGCGGCGCTGGACGCCATCGTCCACCCGTGGCCCGGGGACGTCTATGCCCTCGCGCCGCCGCGGACCACATACCTCGACGCCTGCGACCGCGCGCCGCAGCCCCTGCGGATCGGCGTACTCACCGCGCCCGTGATCGTCGCCGACGCTTCTGTGCACCCCGCCGCGCAGCGTGCGGTGGATCGCGCGGCCGAGGCGCTAGAGGGGTTGGGCCACGAGGTGTCACCGGTCGGGGTGCCGTTCCCCGCGAGCCGGTGGGAGGCGTTCGCGGCGATCTGGTCGGTCGGCGCCCTGTCGATTCCACTGCCCGAGGGCGCGGAGGACCGGCTGGTGCCGCTGACGCGCTGGCTACGCGAGGAGGGTCGGGCGGTGAGCGGGGTGCAGTACGCGGAGGCGCTCGCCGCGACCCAGCGCCTCGCCCGGGAGACCGCGGAGGTGTGGGGCGCCTTCGACGTCGTGCTCACCCCCACACTCGCGCAGCCCCCCGCGCCGATCGGGGGGCTGCGGGACGATGAGGATCCAGCGGGTGACTTCGCGGCGCAGTGCCGCTACACGCCCTGGACCTCCGTCGCGAACCTGACCGGTCGCCCGTCGATCAGCCTGCCGCTGCACCGGGAGAGGCTGGAGGAGGCCGACGGACTGGAGCTGCCGTTCGGGGTGATGCTCACCGCCGCCCTCGGGAGTGAAGAACTGCTCCTCGGCCTGTCCGCCCAGCTGGAGGCCGTCGACCCATGGCCCACCGCGCCCCGCGTCTTTTCCCCAGCGGCCAATCCCGATCTGTCCCATCGTCACTCGTAGCATGGAGGAGGCGTCTCGCTCGGGTGGGGCCGGCACGAGTAGAACCGACGGGGAGGACTCGCCATGAGTCGCGAGAGCATCGGCAGCGCCGCAGGTCAGGACAGCGCGGTCACGACGCCACCACGCACGAAGGGCCGCTGGCGCAAGCGCTTGGGGATCGGATGCCTCACGGTGCTCGTCATCCTCGTCGTCGCGGGTGTCGCCCTGTGGTTCACCAAACCGTGGGCGCCCGACGTCGTGGTGGTCGAACCGGGGCCGGGCGGGGCGCGGGTGAGCGCGGACGGGCTCCTCGGCAACTACTACCCGGCAACCGCCGCCGACGGAGCGAGGGTCCCGGGCCTGCTGGTCCTCGGCGGATCGGAGGGCGGTCTATCGGAGTACGCGGACCTCCAGGCCCGCGAACTGCGGGACCGGGGCTACTCGGCGTTCGCGATCTCGTACTTCGGGGGACCCGGACAACCCGAGGCGATGGACGCCCTGCCCGTGGAGACGTTCGACAGCGCCTTGAGTTACCTCGGCGGCCAGGACCGGGTGGACCCGGCCCGCCTCGGCATCCTCGGCAGCTCCAAGGGCGGGGAGGCCGCGCTGCTCGTGGCGTCGCGGCACCCGGAGCTACGCGCCGTCGTGGCGATGGTGCCCTCCAGCGTGGTGTGGCAGGGCATGGACCTGCAACAGCCGTGGCGCAATGGGTCGATCGGCTCGACGTGGAGCGCCGGTGGCGCGCAGCTCCCCTACCTCCCGTACGGACAGTTCCGCGGTGGCGACCTCGTCACGATGTACGAGGGCGGCCTGGCCGACCTCCCGGAGCACCAGGACGCGATCATCCCGGTCGAGCGAATCGGCGCGCCGACGCTGCTGTGGTGTGGGGAGCAGGACACGCTCTGGCCTGGCTGCGAGATGTCGCGCCAGGTGCAGGAGCGCGCGCGATCGCACGGCGGCCCGGAGGTCACCGTGCTCGCCTTCTCCGACGCAGGGCACTTCTCCGCCGGCCCGCCGCTGTCGACAGACAGCGCCTTCTACGGCCGGTTGGGCACCTATGGCGGGTCTCCCGAGGGCAACAATCGGGCCCGCCAGGAGGGCTGGCCGCAAGCGCTCGACTACCTGGACCAGCAGCTGCGCCGATGAGGCCCGGCCCGGCCAGGTGCTGGCCGGGCCAGCGGTCGACGGGCCGTGGGTGCGTCAGGGGGTTAGGTCACCTCAGCGGGCGGTCCAGCCCGCGTCCATCGTGTATGAGGAGCCTGTCATACACGCCGACGCCGGGCCGGTGACGAACGCGATCAGGTCAGCGACCTCCTCGGGCTCGATGAGCCGCTTGACCGCCACCCCGCTCAGCATGATCTTTTCCACGACCTCCTGCTCCGGGATGCCGTGGGTCTTGGCCTGGTCGGTGATCTGCTTCTCGACCAGCGGTGTGCGCACGTAGGCAGGGTTGATCGTCGTCGAGGTCACCCCGTGCGGGCCGCCCTCGAGGGCGATCACCTTGTTGAGTCCCTCCAGGCCGTGCTTGGCGGTGACATACGCGCTCTTGAACGGGCTGGCCCGCAGCCCGTGGGCGCTGGACACGTTGACGATGCGACCCCAGCCGCGGGCGTACATGTGCGGCAGCGACTGCCGGACGATGTAGAACGGCGCGTGCAGCATGATCCGCAGGATTTTCTCGAACGTCTCCAGCGGGAAGTCCTGGATGGGGCAGACGAGCTGGATGCCGGCGTTGTTGACGACGACGTCGACGTCCGTCGGCAGCTTCGTGGCGATCGAGTCGAGGTCGGACAGGTCGCACGGGGTCGGTACGACGTTGGGGACACGCTCGGCCAGGGCGGCCAGCCCCTCCTCGTTGAGGTCGACCGCGAGCACCTGCGCGCCCAACGCGGAGAACTTCTCGACCGCGGCCGCGCCGATGCCGCTGGCGGCGCCGGTGATGAGGACCCTGCGGCCCTGGTGGAAATCGGGAGACGGGAAGGCTGGCGTCTGCGTCATGGCACCGACGATACGGCGACCCTCCGTCCCTGAAGCCTGCGACGGAACGTGACGGGCGTCGCCCCGTTGACAGGCAGCATAAGGCGCCGTTAGCTTATCCATAACGTCTTGAGTGCCAGCGGGTCCACCCGATAGGGAAGACATCGATTGCCCCGGCAGGCTGGTCGGCAACCCTCCGCCTGGAGCGGGGTGCCCCGGGTGACGACGTGGCCGCTCCGCACTAGGGGCCGCAAGTGCAGGCCGGACGAAGGAACAGAAGGAAGTCAGGATGGAACGCATCGGCACCCGCCAGGTCGAGTTCGTGGTCGCGGCCTCGCCGCGACCCGTCGCGCGGCCGGGCGTGCCTCGCCGAATGCCCGTCGGGCGCCTCGCCGACGGCTGTTGTCGTCGGTAGCCGGATCCCCCTTCTTCGAACCTTCGGCTCCCCCCGGCCCCCGCGCTCCCGTGCGGAGCGCGACCGCGCGCCACGCGCTCGGCCGCAGGAGCCCGCGATTCCCGAGAGGCACCATCGTGAGCAGCACCCCCCGCACCACAGCCCCCGCGCCGGTCATCGCCCTGGACGCCGATCAGCCCGCCTCGCCCGACGCCCCGCCGTGGATGAGCGCCGAGGCGAGGGCCGCGCTCGATTCCGTCGGCCCCGACGGCTGGCTTCCGCAGACCCGCACGGACGTCGCCGCAGGACTGCGCGCGGCGGGCGAGGCCGGCCTGCTCGACCAGGGGGTCGACGGTCTGCTCGCGGAGCGGCCCTATTCGGCCGAGGACGCGCTGCGGCGGATCGTACGGCTGGTGGCCGACCTCGCCGGAGACACCCGCATCCTGGCCCGCGGCATCGCCGAGCAGCGCCTGGCCATCGAGGTCCTCGCGCGCGGACTGCGCACGCCCAGCAACGAGCGGCTGCTTCGGGCCCTGCGCCGCGGCCGCCTCGTCGGCGCGCTCGCCACCATCGATCCCTGGACGCCGGTGCTGGCCGCGACGGCGTCGGACGGGTCCTGGTCGCTGACGGGTCGCGTCGAGGTCTCCGCCGACCTGCCCGAGGGCAGCGCCGTGCTGATCCCCGTGCTCACCGCCGACGGCCGCCGCGCGCTCGCGTGGATCGGGGCGCACGACGCGGGCGTGACCCCGCTGCCCGAGGAGGCCCGGCCGTTCGGCGCACGCGCTCGCACCCTCCTGCTCGACGGCGTGCGGGTCCGGGTCGGCGAGGTCGTCGCCGACGACCTGGAGGCGCTACTGGCTGCGCTGGCCCCCGCGCGGGCGCGGCTGGACGCCGCCCTCGCCCTGGCGGACTTCGTGGCGGCCGGCGAGGCGTTCCTGGCGATGCGCGAGTTCGCGGCGGCTACCGACGCGATCCCGGTCGCGGCGCTCGGCGCGGTCGCCTGATCTCAGGACGTCGACGACTCAGGACGATCCCGAGGCTCGGCCCCATGGGGGATCTGTGTACGGGCGCAGCGCATCCCAGCTCGTCCGGTCAGGCGGCGCGGGGGTGGTTGCCGATGGGTGTGCCGTCGCTTCGGCGCCAGGTGACGCCGTCGTCGGTGACTTCTCCCACATGTCTATGTCGGTGGACGACCGTGTGATGGCAGCGGCAGAGCAGGGCCATGTTGTCCAGGTTGGTGGGTCCGCCGTCGACCCAGTGGGTGAGGTGGTGGGCATCGGTCCAGGCGGGGGGCATGGTGCAGCCGGGGTAGCTGCAGCCCTGGTCCCGTAGGGCCAGCGCGGTCAAGAGCGCGGGGGTGGCCAGGCGTCGGGCGTGGCCGAGGTCGAGCAGTTCGCCGGCGCCGCCGAGGACGGCGGGGATGATCTGGGCGTCGCAGGCCAGGAGGCGTATGTCGCCTGGGGTGAGTGTCTGCCCGTACCCGGTGGTGCCGATCCCGCGTCCGGCGAGGCGCTGGCGCAGGTCGTCGAGGGTCATGGTGACGACGATGCGGGCTGCGGCGCCGGTGCCGGGTACCGCGGGGTCGGCGGTGGTGGCGTGGCGGGCCATGGTGACCAGGGCGTCGGCGCGGCGGGTGCCGGGGGAGCGCGGGTCGTGTTCGCCGGTGGCCGGGTCGGGGCGTGGCGCGGACAGGGCGTGCAGGGCGGCGGTGACGACGGCTTCGGAGGCGGGGTCCAGCAGGATCCGCGCCTCGAGCATGCCGGTGCGGGTGCGCCGGAAGGTGCTCATCTCGCGCCGTGCGTGCAGCCGGGTGTGTTCGTCGTCGAGGGCGCCGGCGGTCCCGTATTGCCCGACCAGTCGGTCTTCGAGCGCGGCCAGGTCCGCGGAGCGGGCTCCCTTGGCGGTGAAGTCGATCAGCTCGGCCAGGACGACGTCCCAGCAGTCGACGTCGATGCGGGCGCGCAGTCGCCGGTAGGTCTCGGCGATCTGGGCGGCGCGCTCGATGGGGACCGCCCCGGACAGCAC